>NZ_JBGCCD010000003.1:0-253375 GCF_041262405.1 Lysinibacillus sp. RC79 | reverse complement strand
GCGTCCGATGAGCCGCTTCACTCGCGATGCTCGCTCCAGGGTCTCATCTGTGACGCTGATCCCCGAGGAGTCGCCCAGCCTCCACTCCAATCAACTTATATGCATGACATACGTTTTAGCAAAGTGCCATCTCTAAATTCCGATGATGAATCAATTTGTTAGATTTGCTGCCGCTACGCTTTCGCGCAAAAAACATCTGCAGGCCAAAGCACAAAGCCGTTTCCGGACGCAATTATGTCGAGGCATAATTGATCAGGTGTATTGATTAACCACTTTTATCTTCTCAAATTATTTAGAGTGCAACTGAATTAATTTGAGAAGAAATGTTGATTAGAAAACATTGTTTTGAGCAATTAAAGGGTTTTTTGTTGATATTTTTGCTTATAAGTGCCCATTTTTAGCAGATTGTAGTGAAGGGCTACTTGACTCCCGCGGGAAAGCGAGACAGACGAGACCCTGCACGAAGCGGAGCGGAGGAAGCGGCTCGACGCTCGCCCGCAGGAAGCCCTGCTCTGCGCGAAAGCGAAGCGTCAGCGACAAAGCAAGTAGCCCGTAACGGAAATCGGCTTCCCCCGATGAGTCGCCTGTTCTTCACTTTAATCAACTTCTAGACATGACATACATTTTAACAAATGTCATCTCTATGCTTTGCTAATGAGTTTTTTCTTATGTTTATCATAGCATTTTTTAGGTGAATATTAAAATATAGCTTCAATTGTGGTAGAATTAGCTTTTGCTCTATGTAATTTTTTACGTCAAAAATGACAGAGCTTATGTTATAATAATCCCAGTATGCAAAGAAAGGTGTGACGAACCTTGGTGCGTAGTATGACTGGTTTTGGCAGAGGTGTCACAACAACAAGAGACTTTCAATTAACCGTAGAAATGCGCTCGGTCAACCATCGATTTTTAGAAATTAATGCAAAATTCCCGAAAGAATGGCTTGAAGCAGAAATTTTTGCAAAGAAATTAATTTCGCAAGCTTTGTCACGTGGCAAAATTGATGTGATGGTTTATGTTAAAGATTTAGAGAACGTCGAGCAATCTATTGAAATTAATTGGTCATTAATTGAAGCGTATCGTAAGGCAAAAGAGCAATTAACAAGTAAAGTACCACTAGAAGAAAAATGGACAATGCAAGAGCTGCTATCGCTTGAACAAGCGCTTGTACAGGAAAAGCCACAGCTTACACCTGAGGATTTACTCGGTGCTGTTGAAAAGGCTATTACGCAAGCACTTGAACAGCTGATTCAAATGCGTGAGCGTGAAGGGCAAGAATTGCATGATGTTGTTGTACAATATAAAGAACAGTTAATGGAACAAGTGAACTACATTCGTTCATGCGCCTCTCTTGCTGTTGAAAAATATCGTACACGATTATTGGAACGAATTACTGAAGTAGCGGATGGAGCGTTGTTAGAAGATCGACTACTTGCTGAAGTAGCGATATTTGCAGAACGTGTGGACATCACCGAAGAATTGGACAGATTAGATAGTCACTTTAATCAACTGAAAGAAACATTACAAGAAACGATTTCGGTTGGCCGTAAATTAGACTTTTTAATGCAGGAAATACACCGCGAGATCAATACGATTGGTTCAAAAAATCAATCAACAGAGGCGGCCATTGCGGTAGTTCAGGCGAAAACAATTTTAGAAAAGATGCGCGAGCAAGTTCAAAATATCGAATAGCTTGCATGTATCTGTTATAAATTAAGGGAGATATAGAGAATAAATGATAAAAGAACGTGGATTATTAATTGTTCTGTCTGGCCCATCTGGTGTAGGTAAAGGGACAGTGCGAAAAGAATTATTTTCTCAGCCGAATACGAATTATGAGTATTCCATCTCGATGACAACACGAAATCCTCGCGAAGGTGAAGTAGATGGTGTAGACTATTTTTTCAAGACACGTGAAGAATTTGAAGCGTTGATTGAACAGGGTGGCTTATTGGAGCATGCTGAATTTGTAGGGAATTATTACGGAACACCGTTAGCCTATGTAAATGAAACACTTGATGCAGGACGTGATGTGTTTTTAGAAATCGAAGTGCAAGGTGCTGCACAAATCCGCGAAAAGGCACCAGATGCATTATTTATTTTCTTAGCCCCACCAAGCTTAACGGAATTAAAAGACCGTTTAGTTGGTCGAGGGACGGAAACAGCAGAGGTTATTGCAAAGCGAATTGCAACTGCAAGTGAAGAGCTCGAAATGATGAGCCTTTATGATTATGTAGTTGAAAATGATGAAGTGACAAATGCCTGTGATCGTATAAATGCGATTATTAAAGCCGAGCATTGTCGTAGAGAACGTGTTGAAAAAAGATATTTGTCAATGTTGAGAGGAGAATAAACCTATGTTATACCCATCAGTAGATGCATTAAAAAAAGAAATCGATTCAAAATACTCTTTAGTAAGTCTAGCATCTAAACGTGCTCGTCAAATGCAAGAGGAACAAGATACTGAACGCTTACACAAGTACGTTTCCTATAAATACGTAGGGAAAGCACTTGAAGAAGTAGCAGCAGGTGTACTTACGAAGGTATCACAGGATGAGTCAACTGTGTACGAAGACGAAATCTAACATTGGGGTAAATAAGCTTTTGCCAAATTAATGTTAAAGTCTGCAGTGGATTTTTGATTATACAGAATGCCGAAAGCTCCCGAGGAATTTTCCTTTGGGAGCTTATCATTTGAAAGGACGATTGTGCATGAATAAAAATATTTTACTTTGTGTTTCAGGTGGTATAGCGGTTTATAAGGCTGTCGCTCTAGTTAGCAAGCTATCTCAGGCAGGGGCAAATGTAAAGGTTATCATGACAGCATCAGCAAGACAGTTTGTGAATCCGCTGAGCTTTCAAGTTATGTCCAAAAATGATGTTTTTTTCGATACTTTTGATGAAAAGGATTCGAGTGTTATTGCCCATATTGATTTGGCGGATTGGGCAGATTTAATTTTAGTTGCACCAGCTACCGCAAATGTCATAGGGAAACTGGCGAATGGAATTGCAGACGATATGGTAACGACGACCTTGCTTGCAACAACTGCCCCTGTATGGCTTGCACCAGCGATGAATGTACATATGTATGACCATCCAGCGGTAAAACGAAATTTGGCTCAATTACAATCTGATGGCTATCAATTTATTGAGCCTTCAGAAGGTTTTTTGGCATGTGGCTATGTTGGTAAAGGTCGTTTAGAGGAGCCAGAAAAAATAACGGCGATCGTGCAAGAATTTTTTTCGGAGAAGGTTAAGCCATTAGCTGGTAAAACGGTAGTGGTTACAGCTGGAGCTTTTTATGTACCATTGGACGAGCACCATGTTATTAGTACACAGTCGAACAGTAAAATTGGTCAGGCAATAGCAAAAGAGGCAAAAACACTGGGGGCAAATGTAATCCTATTAGATGAGAAAGAAACGAGCGTGTATAAACTCTTTGAACAGCTTGAGGATTATAAAAAACAATATCCATCTGCATTTTTTATCCATGCAGCAAATACGCCTATAATTGAAGGGGCACCGATACTATCCGTAGAAGGAATGACCGCAATAACCTTTGGACAAAAGGTTATTGGTGAACCAATGTTAACAATTATGTCTGACACGTGGATTGATTTTAGTGACACAGCAGAAGTAAATGGTCAATGGTGGGATACGACAAATGCCATGCAGTTTGCGCAAGCATTTTGGACATATGTATTACAGGGTGAGAAGCAATGAGTTTGTTGATTGCAGAGGTAATAGTGGATGTTTCAACATACCATGTAGATCGTCCGTTTGACTATGAGGTGCCTACAGAATGGGCACATATTATAGAGATGGGCTGTCGTGTAAAAGTACCGTTTGGGCCGAGAAATGTTCTAGGCTTTGTGGTCGGATTAAAAAATGAAACAGATGTACCATCTAATAAATTAAAGTCTATTGCGCAAATTTTAGATATAGAGCCTGTATTGACCGAAGAAATGCTGTTAATGGCAAAGTGGCTGAAAAACGAAACGATTTGTTACGAAATTGATGCCTTACAGGTCATGCTCCCATCAGCACTTCGAGCGAAGTATGAAAAAATCATAACGCTACTAGAGGAGAAAGACGCTTTGCCAGATGAGGCGCAAGCTATTTTTGGTAAGCGACAACAGGCTAATTTCAAAGAATTCGAGCGTGCAGAATTACTTCCTTTATTAAAACAGCTTATCACTAATAAAATTGTAAAAATTGAAAATGTTGTGAAGCAGCAAGGGAATGTGAAAGAAATACGGATGGTCAAAATTTCAGATCATCAGCAAGATATCGATAAGGCAATGGAAGGTGCAGCGAGAGCAGCCAAGCAGCGCCAACTGATTGAATGGATGGGTAGACACCGTGGAGAGATCCTTTTGCCACAGAAAATTTATGAGGAAACAGGCACATCTACCGCGGTATTACAGTCAGTTATTGAAAAAGGAGCCGCTCATTTTATACAAGAAGAGGTATATCGAGATCCCTTTACGAAGGGGGTTTCCCGTACGCAATCTTTACAATTGACGGAAGAGCAGCACATAGCACTTAAGGCTATTAATGGGTCGATGGAAGAACAGACTGCGAAAACTTTTTTACTACACGGTGTCACGGGAAGTGGTAAAACTGAAATATATTTGCAAGCGATACAAAAGGTGTTAGATGAAGGTAAGGAAGCCATTATGCTAGTGCCTGAAATATCATTAACACCACAAATGACAGAGCGTTTTCGTAGTCGTTTTGGTGAGCTTGTTGCTGTCATGCATAGTGGCTTATCTGTCGGTGAAAAGTATGATGAATGGCGTAAAATTCAGCAAGGAAAGGTAAGCGTTGTTGTTGGGGCTCGTTCTGCGATTTTCGCACCTTTTACAAATTTAGGTCTCATTATTCTAGATGAAGAGCATGAATCAACTTACAAGCAAGAGGATTCACCGCGTTATCATGCTAGAGATGTAGCGATTTGGCGAAGTGAATTTTACAAATGTCCAGTTATATTAGGTAGTGCAACGCCTGCACTTGAATCATTTGCGAGAGCAAAGAAGGGCGTATATAGTTTGCTATCATTAAAGCGACGTGCTTTGCATCAACCGTTACCAACTGTTTTTATTGCCGATATGCGAGAAGAACTTCAAAAAGGGAATCGTTCTATGTTTTCGGAGCAACTTATTGATGCTATACGTGTAAGGCTTGAGAAAAAAGAGCAGATGGTGCTGTTTTTAAATCGTCGTGGCTATTCTTCTTTTGTGCTTTGTCGTGATTGTGGAACGGTTGTACAATGTCCGAACTGTGATATCTCGTTAACGTATCATCGAACAACAGAGAAATTAAAATGTCATTATTGTGGTTATGAGGAGCGTGTTCCTCAAATATGTCCACAATGCCAGAGTGAGCATATTCGTTATTTTGGTACGGGGACACAAAAAGTCGAGGAAGAAATTTATAAGCTATTTCCTGAGGCAAGGGTTCTCCGAATGGATGTTGATACTACAAAGCACAAAGGTGCACATGAAGAAATTTTACAGGCATTTGGGGAAGGACAGGCAGATATTTTGCTAGGGACGCAAATGATTGCCAAAGGTCTTGATTTCCCTAATATTACGCTTGTTGGTGTACTTAGTGCTGATACATCTCTGCATCTACCCGATTACCGTGCAGCGGAGCGTACATTTCAATTATTAACGCAGGTTAGTGGTAGGGCTGGACGTCATGAAAAGCATGGTGAGGTTATTATTCAATCGTATACGCCAGAACATTATGCAATTGAATTGGCCAAAATACAAGATTACGAGCCATTTTACGAACGTGAAATGTTTTTACGCCGCCGCTCTAGCTATCCACCGTATTATTATGTAGCACTTGTTCAAATATCCCATGAGGATGTCATGATGGCGGCAGAGTATGCTGGACGTGCAGCGGATTGGCTAAAGGAAAACTTATCAAACCGAGTAGCAATTATTGGACCAACAACTGCAAGTATTAGTCGTCTCCAAAATAGATATCGCTATCAATGTTTGATAAAATATAAAATTGAACCTAATCTCATTCCTGTATTACAGCGCCTTCTAGCGATGTATCGAGCGGAATGGATTAAACAAGGGATTTTAATGACGGTAGATTTAGATCCGTCAACTATATAAAATATTTCATCACCGAAAATTCGGGATGACATTTTGTTGAAACGTATGTCATGCGGAAATCAACCCTAAGTTATGGTGAAGAACCTATAGAATGCTGAAAGATCCACATTAAGTAAAAAGTTTAAATGAACTAGTTTAATTATGATATGGCGTTACACTGAGACAAAGTATAAGCCTTAAATATAGAAATGAGGAACATAAGATGGCAATTAAAAAAGTTGTAGAACATCCAGCAAAGGTACTAACAACGCCGTGTGCGGAAGTAAAAGAAATTAATGAGGAAATTATTACATTACTAGATGATTTATATGACACAATGGTTGAATACGATGGCGTTGGTATTGCAGCACCACAAATAAATGTAGGATTACGTGTTGCAATTGTCGAGCTTGGCGAGGAACGAGATATTTTAGAAATGATAAATCCGACTGTCATTAAAACAGATGGCGCTGAAGTAGATATTGAAGGATGCTTAAGCTTCCCGGGATTATACGGTGAGGTTGAACGACCTGACTATGTAAAAATTGAGGCATGTGACCGTGAAGGACGTGTATATGAGCTAGAAGCGGGAGGCTTTGATGCAAGAGCAATTATACATGAAATCGATCATTTAGATGGCGTGTTATTTGATTCTAAAATCAAACGCATTGTAACTGAAGAAGAGCTTGAAGCAATGTACGCTGAAGAGGAGGAATAATATGACTTCAATAATTTTTATGGGGACACCTGATTTCTCAGCGCCAATTTTGCGTATGCTACATCATGAAGGTTATGATATTAAAGCTGTAGTTACACAACCAGATCGTCCAGTTGGGCGTAAGCGTGTGCTAACACCACAACCCGTTAAGGTAGCAGCGATGGAGTTAGGTTTACCTGTTATTCAGCCTGAAAAGCTACGTGGTTCTGAGGAATTACAGCAAATTATTGATTTACAGCCGGACCTAATCGTAACAGCCGCTTTTGGACAAATCTTGCCGAAAGAATTGCTAGATGCACCACCGCTTGGTTGCATTAACGTCCATGCGTCACTTTTACCGAAGTATCGTGGTGGAGCACCTATTCACCAAGCAATTATTGATGGTGAAAAAGAGACTGGTGTAACGATCATGTATATGGAGCAAAAGCTAGATGCCGGTGATATTATATCTCAAAAGGCTATCCCAATTGAAGAGGAAGATCATACAGGTGGACTATTTGATAAGCTAAGTATTGTAGGCTCCGAATTATTAAAAGATACACTTCCTTCTATTATAAATGGAACAAATAACCGTACAGTGCAGGATGAAGCGCAAGTAACCTTTGCCAGCAATATTTCACGTGAACAAGAACGTATCGATTGGACAAAGGATGCTACAACTTTATACAATCAAGTGCGTGGTCTGCATCCATGGCCAGTTGCCTATACAACATTTGAAGATGGCAACTTTAAAATTTGGTGGGCACAGGTTGGAAACACAAAGCATGATACTGTTCCTGGTACAGTCGTTGCAATTTCAAAGGATCATTTTGAAGTTGCAGCAGGAGATGGGACAACACTTGCCCTGTATGATGTACAACCAGCTGGTAAAAAACGCATGACAGCAGAGGAATATTTGCGTGGTACAGGTTCTAAATTACAGATCGGGGACCAATTTAAATGAGTAAAAAAAGCGTAGTAATTTGGGATGGAAATGTGCGTGATGCTGCACTTTCTATTCTGTTAGCAGTGGATAAAAATCAAGCCTATAGTAATTTGCTTTTAAATGAAACGATAAAGCGCCATAAAATTGAAGCGAAGGATCGTGCGCTTTTAACAGAAATTACGTATGGCACTCTTCAATATAAAATGACACTTGACTACTATTTAGAGCCATTCATTCGTGGCTCAGTGGATCATTGGGTGCGCTGGCTTTTACGTTTATCTTTATATCAAATGCATTATTTAACGCGCATACCACCACATGCAGCGGTAAATGAAGCTGTAGAAATTGCCAAGCGTCGAGGTCACCAAGGGATTGCTTCAATGGTCAACGGTATTTTACGATCTATTTTACGTCAAGGTGTAGCTTCTACTGATGACATTAAAGATCCGATTGAGCGCCTTGCTATTGAAACGAGTCATCCCGAGTGGTTAGTGCAGCGCTTTGTCGATAACTACGGTATTGAAGTAGCAGCTGAAATGTTACATGAAAATAATGTACCTCCGGTGCAAACTGTACGTGTAAATACGACAAAAGGAAGCGTCGAGCAAGCGATTGCCAGCATAGAAGCGGAAGGTTTATCAGCGAAAAAAAGTGACCTGATGCCTGAATGCTTACATGTAACAAATGGTCAGCCGGCTCGAACAAAGGCATTCCAAGAAGGGCTTATTACAATTCAGGATGAAAGCTCCATGATTCCTGCAAATGTTTTGCATCCATCTCCTGGCATGCGTGTCTTAGATATGTGTGCAGCTCCAGGCGGAAAGACAACACATATAGCTGAGATTATGAAAAATGAAGGTTCGATTTTAGCGACCGACCTTCACCCTCATAAATTAGATTTAATCGACCATAATACGAATCGTCTAGGAATTGATATAGTAGAGACTGCTCCGGTTGACGGACGTAAGGCACCGGATTTTCTACAACTAGAATCATTCGACGCTATTTTAGTCGATGCGCCTTGTAGTGGTTTAGGTGTTATGCGCCGCAAGCCAGATATTAAATATACAAAACGTGAGGAAGATTTAGAAAACCTCCAAAAAATACAATTGGCGCTATTAGATGCTGCAACAAAAGTATTGAAAATAGATGGTAAGCTTGTGTACAGTACATGTACAGTCGATAAAAGAGAAAATGAAGGTACTGTAGAGGCCTTTTTAACAACGCATCCCGAAATGGAAGCTATACAACTAGAATCTTTACCAACAAAATTAGCGGAAAAGCAAGCAAATGGCATGCTTCAAGTCTTTCCACAAGACTTTAGCAGTGACGGTTTCTTCGTTGCCGCCTTTCGTAAAAAAGGAGGATCCAACTAATGGTGGATCAAGATAAATTTAATGAGCGTATAAGCGACTTAGTTGAAGAAGCAGAAGACAAGCCTGTTCAACGCGCAAAAAAAGAAAAACCAAATTTAAAGGAATCGGTATACTCATTACAGCCGAAACAATTAGAAAAATGGTTAACGGAAAATGGTGAAAAACCATTCCGTGCAGCACAAATTTTTGATTGGCTTTATAATAAACGTGTGAAAACATTTGATGAAATGTCTAACCTTTCAAAGGGATTACGTGAAAAACTTGAAGCAAGTTTTGCATTAACGACATTGTCAACAATTATTCAACAGGAATCAAAAGATGGTACTATCAAGTTTTTATTCCAATTACAAGATGGCTATTCGATTGAAACTGTATTAATGCGTCATGAATATGGGAACTCTGTTTGTGTAACGACACAAGTAGGCTGCCGAATTGGCTGTACGTTCTGTGCGTCAACTTTAGGTGGATTAAAACGTCACTTATTAGCAGGGGAAATCGTAGAGCAAGTTGTCAAAGTACAGCAAACTTTAGATGAAGTGGGCGAGCGTGTGTCACATATCGTCATTATGGGTATTGGAGAACCTTTCGATAATTATGATGCAATGATGAACTTCTTAAAAGTCATCAACCATGAAAAAGGGTTAAACATTGGTGCTCGTCACATCACTGTATCAACATCAGGGATTGTTCCAAAAATTTATCAATTTGCTGATGAACAACTACAAATCAACTTTGCAGTATCCTTACACGCACCAAACCAAGAGGCTCGTCAAAAACTAATGCCAATTGCTCGTGCTTATAAGTTGGATGAATTAATGGAAGCCGTTCGTTACTATACCCAAAAAACTGGGCGACGTGTTAGTTTTGAGTATGGTTTAATGTCTGGTGAAAATGATTCAGTTGAAATTGCAGAAGAATTATCTGCATTAATAAAAGGAATTAAATGCCACGTGAACTTAATTCCTGTAAACTACGTACCAGAACGTGATTATGTTCGTACATCCCGTAGTCAAATCTTTGCCTTTGAAAAAACATTAAAGAAAAATGGTATTAACGTAACTATCCGCCGAGAGCAAGGTTCTGATATTGCAGCTGCGTGTGGTCAATTACGTGCGCAAGAGAGATCTGAAGAGACGAGGTGACCAGTGTTGGAATACACAGTCGAAAGTGATATTGGGTTAAAACGAGCAATTAATGAAGACCGTGCTGCATTTTTTAAACGTCCAGACGGGCTTGCGCTAGCACTTGTAGCAGACGGCATGGGTGGTCATAATGCTGGCGATGTAGCGAGTGATATGGCAATGAAACAGATAGAATCCGTTTTTTTACAGGCAGAGGCACATCATTTTGCATCAACAACAACAAAAAAAGAGTGGTTATTACAAGCAGTCAAGCAACTGAATAAAAGTATATACGACTATTCTTTATCACACGAAGACTGTAAAGGAATGGGCACGACGTTTATTGCAGTGTTAATTGAAGAAAATCATTGCTATATCGCACATGTTGGTGATAGTCGTGTGTATTATTTCTTTGATGATGGTGCACAACAAATAACAAGAGATCACTCCTATGTAAATGTTCTGGTTGAAAATGGTGAAATTAGTGAAGAGGAAGCATTGACGCATCCGAAGAAAAATTTCATCTTAAAAGCTGTTGGTACAGAAGAAACAATTGAACCTGACTTTTATGAAGTTGATTTAGCATCAGAATCGTATTTACTCATTTGCTCTGACGGTTTAAGCAATAAACTTACAGTGTATGAAATGGCATCAATTATTACGTATCCAGATTCAATAGAAGAAAAAGGACGAAAACTTGTGGAATTAGCAAATGCAAGCGGGGGAGAAGACAATATCTCCCTCGTGCTACTCACAAGGCAAGATGAGGAGGTGTAAGTATGCTTGTAGGTAAACGAATTAGTGACCGCTATAAAATTATAGAGCTTATTGGTGGCGGTGGTATGTCCAATGTTTATTTAGCACATGACATGATTTTAAACCGCGATGTAGCGATCAAAATATTACGCTATGATTTTACCAATGAGGATGAATTGCATCGCCGTTTTCAACGTGAAGCACTTTCTGCTACAAGCCTTACACATCCAAATATCGTTAGTGTTTATGATGTAGGTGATGATGGTGATCTACATTATATTGTGATGGAGTATGTCCAAGGAAAAACATTAAAGCAGTACATACAGGAATTTGCACCGATTTCTCCAGCCAGAAGTGTGCATATTATGAAGCAGTTAACATCAGCAATTGCCAATGCTCATGAAAATCATATTATCCATCGTGACATTAAACCTCAAAATATTTTAATGGATGCTGAAGGCAATGTGAAAATAACTGATTTTGGCATAGCGATGACGCTTAGTGCAACGTCATTTACACAAACGAACTCCGTGCTTGGAACGGTGCATTATTTATCACCAGAACAGGCTCGTGGTGGTACGGCAACAAACAGATCTGATATTTATGCACTTGGCATTGTTTTATATGAATTATTAACTGGAGAATTGCCATTTTCAGGCGAGTCAGCAGTTTCGATAGCGCTTAAACATTTACAATCAGAGACACCGTCAGTTCGTGCATTCGATGCTACAATTCCACAAAGCGTGGAAAATGTTGTGCTAAAAGCTACAGCAAAAGATGCTGCTCATCGTTATTCAACTGTAGAAGAAATGCAAGCAGATTTAGAAACAATTTTATCGCCAAATCGTATCAATGAGCCGAAGTTTGTCATACCGGAAGATAATGATGTGACAAAGGCAATTCCGATTATAAGAGAGCCAGTTATACGTAAAGACGAAGATTTAACGAAGACAAGAGCAATCGAACCAATTGCACAATCAAAGCCAAAACCCGAGCCTAAGAAGGCTGTTGAAAAGACAGCACCTGTAAAGAAAAAGAAAAAATGGCCAATATATGTTGCCGGACTAGTAATATCGGCAATCGCCATTTTCCTATTCATTTTCTTTGCCACAGATGTATTTAGCCCGAAAAAGATACCTGTACCTAGTGTGGCTGATCTTACAATTAAGGAAGCTACTAAGAAATTAGTGGCTGAAGGCTTTGCTGTTGGTGAACATCAAGAGCGCTATGATGAGAATGTTGAAAAGGATAAGGTTATTGAAACAGATCCTGCGGAAGGTACAGAACGTGTAAAAGGTACGGAAATAGACTTAATCGTCAGTCTTGGAAAAGAAACGACGAAATTGGAAGATTATACTGGTCGACCATTTAGCCAAGTCGAAGCATTGATAAAGGACAAATTTGCCGATGTAAAAACTGAAAGTGTGCACTCACAAGAGCCTGAAGGTCACATTATTAAACAAGTACCAGAAGCAGGTCAAGACGTAATTGCTAAAGAGACAACTGTTATTTTTACGGTAAGCGCAGGTTTACAAATGGTTACCGTAGATAGTGTTGTGAATTACACGAAGGCTCAAATGGATGAGTATGTAAGTAGAAAAGGCTTAAAATGGAGTATTGCTCGTGAAGACTATAATGATACAGTAGCTGCTGGAAGTGTTATTTCTCAATTGACAAAATCTGGGACTCCGGTTGAAGCGGGATCTACAATAGCTGTTGTTATAAGTAAAGGACCTGCCGAAAAACCTGTAAAAACTAAGGTGAAAACTGTGGCTGTGAAAATACCATATGAACCAGCTGAGGAAGGTATGGAGCAAACCATTCGCATTTTAATTCAAGATAAAAACCATTCAATGCTAGAAACATTTAAGCAATTTACTATTACGGCTGATACAGAATACAAAATACAGCTTGTCATTGAAGAGGGTCAGGAAGCGGCCTATAAAATTATTCGTGATTCAGAAATTATTGATGAAGACAGATTCAACTACGATGATGTCAAATAAGGGGGAATTGGATGGCGCATGGCCAAATTCGTAAAGCATTAAGTGGTTATTACTATGTATATGATGGAGAACAACTAATACAATGTCGAGGACGTGGGGTATTTCGTAATCGCGGGGAATCCCCACTCGTTGGCGACAATGTAGAATATACTCTGGAAACAAAGGGATCAGACGGCACTATTCAAAAAATTATGGAACGCCAAAATGAATTAGTACGTCCTCCAATAGCCAATATTGATCAAGGTATTCTGGTCTTTTCTGTAAAAGAACCTAATTTTAATACAATTTTACTGGATCGTTTCTTAGTTGTTTTAGAGTCATTTCATGTTCATCCGATTATTTGTTTAACAAAGATGGATTTGCTAGAAGACCATGAACGTGAGGAATTACAAGGTTATATAGCAGATTATGAAAGTATGGGTTATACTGTGCTACAAACCTATAAGGATGAGGAAGAATTAGTTGAACGTCTACAACCTATTTTAAAGGAAAAAACTTCCGTGTTAGCAGGACAATCTGGAGTTGGGAAATCCACACTACTTAATACATTGATTCCAGATTTGAATTTAAAAACAGGAATTATATCACAAAGCTTAGGGCGTGGAAAACATACGACTCGCCATGTCGAATTAATCGAGGTATGTGATGGCTTATTAGCAGATACTCCAGGATTTAGTTCATTCGATTTTGATGAAATAGAAAAAGAAGAATTAGGCGCATGCTTCCCTGAAATGGCCCGTATTGCAGATGATTGTAAATTTAGAGGCTGTTTACACTTAAAGGAACCTAAATGTGCAGTAAAGGCAGCAGTAGAGGCGGGGGGAATTCGTGACTACCGTTATAAACATTACAAACAATTTATGCAAGAAATTATGGATCGAAAGCCGAGGTATTAATGATGATACAAATAGCACCATCAATTTTAGCAGCTAACTTTGCAAAATTAGGAGAAGAAGTAAAGGCAGTAGAAGAGGCCGGAGCACAGCTTATTCATATCGATGTTATGGATGGTCATTTTGTGCCAAATATTTCCTTTGGCTCTATCGTATTAGACGCCATTCGTCCTTTAACTGATTTACCGCTAGACGTTCATTTAATGATCGAAAATCCTGATCAATATATTGAACAATTCGCCAAAGCAGGAGCGGACTATATTACGGTGCATGTAGAAGCTTGCCGCCATTTACACCGTACGATTCAATTAATTCGCTCATATGGAGTTAAACCTGGTGTTGTATTAAATCCACATACACCAATAGAATCTATTCAACACATTTTAGAAGATATTGATATGGTGTTGTTCATGACAGTGAATCCAGGGTTTGGTGGACAAAAATTCATTCATTCTGTTGTGCCAAAAATTGAAGCATTAGCAACTATTATTAAAGAACGTAATCTAGATATTGCTATAGAGATCGACGGTGGTATTAATGCAGAGACAATTATTCCTTGTGCAAAAGCAGGAGCAACAATTTTTGTAGCTGGTTCCGCTATTTATAGTAAAGAAGATCGTTCCGCGGCCCTACAAGAAATTTTAGCCGCTGGTGAGGCAGCGATTCAAGGATGACAGTAGTCGTTGTTTGTGCAGGTGGACCAAGAGAGGAACTCTGTTCATTTAGTCCGTTTAAAGAGCAAAGTGATGTGTTATTTATCGGAGCAGACCGAGGAGCACTATACTTAATCGAACAAGGAATCACACCACATGCCATAGTAGGAGATTTTGACTCACTATCGCAAGAGGAATACGAGCTGGTGATGGCACATACAAATGATAGACAACGATTCCAAGAAGAAAAAGATGAAACAGACACGGACTTAGCGTTATTAAAAGCCTTGACCTATACACCGCTTGAAATTGTACTTACAGGTGTTACAGGTGGACGTTTAGATCATTATGAGGCAGCAGTTCGTTCGATTTATCGTTTACAAAAAGAGCATCCGCAGGTAGTATTGAAGATTATTAATCATGCAAATATGATGCAATTTTTAATGCCAGGCAAGCACATCATTGAAGCAGACGAGCAATATCGTTATTTGTCTTTCTTTGCACATGAAGAGCCGATTAAAGATGTGACATTAAGGCATGTAAAGTATGAAACAACAAATGAAGAAATCTCTCTCGGTACATCTCGCTTTACAAGTAATGAAATAATAGGCAATTCAGGGTCTATATTTTTCTCGCAAGGCATATGTTTAATGATAAGAAGCATAGATTAGCGTAAGGGGGAGAGAGTCCTGAAAGTATATACATTTCAACTACCGAAATTTGTAAGTAGTATTACGCGTACGTGTATCAACATTTTCAAAAAAGATAAGAAAGTAAAAAAATCCGACTAACACTAGTCGGATTTTTACTTTTTGGGAAATAAATGTATCTGCGAAATTAATGTAGCATGTAAAAAAATATGGTGCTTCAGCAAAGCGAGGGGTTGATTTCCGTTCCGACTGGGCGCTTTCCTGGGGGCGTCCGATGAGCCGCTTGGGCTAACACGATGTTGGTCACGAAGGCGTTATCACAGGACGTGATGCTTTTAGCCTTCGTTCCCCTATGTGCTCGCTCCAGGGTCTCATCTGTGACGCTGATCCCCAAGGAGTCGCCGAGTCTCCACTCCAATCAACAACTTCACATAGCATGCGACAGCAACAACAAATGGACAATCACATCACTGTTAGTAGTTACTCTGTTCAAATAAGGTGAGTAGCTATACCGTTCATTTTTGACATGCATAAAATTGATAAAAGATGAAGATTGTTAATTTCTGCAGATTGTTGTGCTGCTATATGTAATGAAAGCCGCTAGGAATTACTATGAGAAGTAATTTCTAGCGGCATAGTCATTTTATTATATAAATATTCACAAAGGCGGTTGGTAGTTTGCCTAGTTATTGAGACAGAAAAAAATCGATTTTGCGCCAAATGCGAAAATCGATTTTTTGGAAGCGACGATTAAACGCGCTCGATTTTACCTGATTTTAATGCACGAGTAGAAACCCATACACGTTTTGGTTTACCGTCTACTAAGATACGAACTTTTTGAAGGTTAGCACCCCAAGAACGTTTGCTAGCGTTCATAGCGTGGGAACGGTTGTTACCAGTACGAGCTTTACGCCCAGTGATTACACATTGTTTTGGCATGTTGTATTCCCTCCTTACTGTTAATGCTGAAAGATTATTATTTCAGTTCGGTATTTCACATACCATAATAATTTAACATACGATGACGTTCAGTGCAATAGTTTTCACATAACCTTTCAAGAAAAAAACCTTTACAGACTAAAAACACTTGTTAAATAATGGGTGATAATTCCTAGATGAAACAATTATTAGGAGAAATAATTGGAAGTTTCAATTTTATCCCGCCCGATTGGAGAAGGCTATAATCAGTAGGGGATAAAGAAAACCCACTTCCATCACGTTTTATTTTCCGCGGTAGCCAAGCTTCATTGAAACACGTTTACCAGTTTCCACTAAACGCTCTGTAAGGGTATTAATATGTTCTGCTGAAACGTTAAAGCTAACAAAACCTATACTTACTGCACCGACTACTTCATTGAAACCATTTAAAATAGAAACTGCAATGGAGGATGTTCCAGCTGTTCTTTCCCCATGACTAATGGCAAATCCTTGTAGTCTTATTTGCTCAAGCTGTGCCTCTAATTCAGCGATTTCTTCATGAGGAATAAGATGTTCAATAATTTCTCTTGCTTGAGAAAATGGAATTGTGGCTAATATTGCCTTATTTGCAGCCCCAATATGCATCGGTATACGAATACCTAACTGATCGTAAATACGAATTGGATTAGCTGCACTGTCTATTCTTTCGATAATAATTGTATCCAAACCAGCAGGCTTACTTAAATAGACACTTTCCTCGACTTCTCTTGCTAAACGCTCTAATTCTGGCCTAATTTTACTAATGTAGTCCATCGTATCATATACTTGTAAGCCAAGTTCCATCCATATTGTACCGAGTCGATATTGTTTAGTTTGATCGTCTTGTTCAATCATTCCTTCCTTAATCATCGCTTTTAAAATTCTATGTAATGTACTAAGTGGTAAATTGCATGTTGCCGAAAGCTCTGAAATGGACAAGCTGTTTTCGCTTGCAGAAGCTAAAACTTTTGCGATTGTCATTGCTCGTTCTAATAATTGCATGGATGTCCCACCTCTCCTTCATTTATTTTATTTTTAATTCTTGTCTACGTCTAGCTACATAATCGTGGATCTCTATTTCATTACGCTTCCTATCTTCAAAAAGAATGAATATAGAAATTTTTCTAAATATATTGACAGTATACCTTAAAACACATATATTTTTCATATAAACTTTCCTCTCGACGGAAACGTTTTCCACCACACGGAAAAGGGGTGAAGGGAATGCATTATTGTTCATCAATGTATGCACCTTTGAAACACGTAATAGTAAAACATCCAAAAGATGCTTTCCGAAGCCAAGAGCATCTTAGCGATGAATGGAAAACATTTAACTACTTATCAGAACCTAACTATAATGAGGCTCTGAAAGAATATGCTGAATTTATGAGCATTCTAGAAAAGTATGTTGAGAAAATTGATTTTTTACCAGAATCAGATGAAATAGGGTTGGATTCGCTGTATGCACATGATCCTGTAAAATTCATACCAAATGGTGCCATTATCTTGAAATCTGGCAAAAAATTAAGACAGCCAGAAGCAGCGGCTTATAAAGCCTTTTTAAAGGAAAAGGGTATTCCACTTATCGGAGAATTGACTGGAGAGGCTGAATCAGATGGTGGCGATATTGTTTGGCTTGATGATCATACACTTGTTGTAGGTCGAGGTTATCGAACGAATGATGAAGCTATTCGACAGCTAAAGGACATGACAAAGGATATTGTCGATGAATTCATTGTTGTACAGCTACCGCATGATTTAGGTGAAGCAGAATGTTTACACTTAATGTCCTTCATTAGTATGGTGGACAAGGATTTAGCGGTTGTACATTCACGATTAATGCCGGTATTTTTCCGTCAGCTTCTAATCGAACGAGGAATTCAATTAATCGAAGTACCGAAAGATGAGTATGATGCGCTAGGCTGTAACGTGTTAGCACTTGCACCCAGAGTATGTATTATTCCAAATGGAAATCCAATTACAAAGCAACAATTACTTAATGCAGGCGTAACGGTTTATGAATATGAAGGTAATGAAATTTCGATAAAAGGAACAGGTGGGCCAACATGTCTAACTTGCCCAGTAGTAAGAGGATAAAAGGAGATGAAGTAAAATGTTTAAAAATGTTATTGTAAAAAATCCAGGAAATAGCTATGTAAATGGTTTAACGACTAGTGATTTAGGAAAACCGATTTTAGAAGAATTATTTGAGCAGCATGAAAAATATATAGAAGCTTTAAAGAAATGTGGCGTAGAGGTTACACAGCTTCCAGCGAATGAAGCTTTCCCAGATTCAACATTCGTAGAGGATACAGCTGTTTTAACACCTAAATTTGCCATTATTTCAAATCCAGGTGCAGAAGCTCGTAATCGTGAGATTGAGGAAATCGAACCAGCTGTTAAACAGTTCTATGAAAAATTATACTATATCGAAGGTCCAGGAACTCTTGATGGTGGAGATGTATTGCAGGCAGAAAAGAAATTTTATGTCGGCATCTCTGATCGTACTAATGAAGAAGGAGCTCGACAATTTAAAGAAATCGTTGAAAAAGAAGGCTATGAGGCAACGATTATTCCGTTAAAGGAATTTTTCCATTTAAAAACTGGCATCGCATATGTTGGTGATAATCGTATGGTGCTAGCAGGAGAGTTCATCGATCATCCTGCATTCGAATCCTATGAAAAAATTATTATTCCAAAAGAGGATGAGTATTCAGCAAACTGTATTCAAGTAAATGATTATGTCATTATTCCAGCGGGCTATCCAGAAACAAATCGTAAATTAAATGATTTAGGCTACCAAACAATTGAGCTTGAAATGTCTGAATTTAGAAAACATGATGGTGGGCTAAGCTGCTTGTCTTTACGTTTTTAACTTCTTTCAGCGGGTGTAAAAACATCTGTACCTGTCGCTACGCTTTCGGTACAAAAAACATCCGCTGAAATAGAGGAACTCAGTCTAAGAACGCCACGTCCTGTGGCAATTTATCTGTGCGAAAGCGAAGCGACAGCAACACTGTTTTATCTGTGCGAAAGCGAAGCGACAGCAACAACACACGACTGAGTGACCAACATCATGTTGCTGCCGCTGCGTTAGCACTACGCTTTCGCACAAAAAACATCTGTTGGCCTGAAGCCTCCGGACGCAATTATGCCGAGGCATAATTGATTTCAATACCCAATCAATTTATCTCTTATAATTGATTGGGTACTTTAGTAGAAATGATATCAGAATATTCGATATATTTATAACAACTAGAGAGTGGGGATGGATGTTGAGTAAAGGGGAACAACGGCAAGATAATCAATTAAACCGTTCAATGAAGAGTCGTCATTTATTAATGCTATCGCTCGGTGGAGTTATTGGAACAGGACTATTTTTAAATGTTGGCTATACAATTAATCAAGCAGGTCCTGGAGGAGCATTAATTGGTTATATATTTGGTGGCTTAATATTGTACATGGTCATGAATTGTCTTGGAGAATTAGCTGTTTACATGCCTGTAACTGGTTCTTTCCAAACCTATGCAACACGTTTTATTAGTCCTTCGGCAGGATTTTCTTTAGGATGGATGTATTTTGTCGGGTCAGCTGCTACAGCGGGGGTAGAATTTACTGCAGCGGGAATTTTGATGCAACATTGGTTCCCTCAAGTCCCTATTTGGATATGGTGTGCCGTATTTATGGTGCTGTTATTTACTTTAAATGCATTGACAACTAGAGGATTTGCAGAAGCAGAATTTTGGTTTGCCAGCATTAAAGTCATTGCGGTGATTGCATTTATCGTTATAGGAGTTGCGGCAATCTTTGGATTGATTCCGCTAGCTGATCGTCCAACACCACATTTTACGAATTTAGCACCGTCTGGTTTATTCCCGGCAGGTATTGCGATTATATTTGTCACAATGATGAATGTTATCTTTTCCTATCAAGGTTCTGAACTTGTCGGTATTGCAGCAGGAGAAACTGAAAATCCAGAGAAAAATATTCCTCGGGCAATAAAGACAATTCTTTTTAGAATTATAGTTTTCTATATTGCTTCTATTATTGTTTTATCTGCCATATTCCCTTCATCGGAGCTTGGATTACTGGAAAGCCCATTTGTCACATTGATGAATTTAGCTGGCGTTCCATATGCTGCTGGCATTATGAACTTTGTAATTTTAACAGCGATATTATCAGTAGGTAACTCATGTTTATATGCTTCAACACGTTTATTATGGTCGATGTCAAAAGAGGGAATGGCTCCTAAATTATTTGGACGGCTAACGAAAAATAAAGTGCCATTAAATGCACTTATTTTCACGATGCTTTTCTCATTGCTTTCTTTATTAACGAGCGTGATGGAAGCAGATGCAGTATTTGTTTTACTCATGTCTATTGCAGGAATTTCTGTAACAATTTCATGGATGGGGATTTGCGCCTCTCAATTAATGTTCCGATATCGTTATGTGAAAGCAGGAGGAGATGTATCTGAATTAAAATTTAAAACACCATTTTATCCATTGATTCCAATGTTCTGTATTATTTTTTGCACGCTAATTCTGGTCTTTTTAGCATTCGATCCAACGCAAAGAGTTGGTTTACTATATGGTATTGGATTCTTTATCGCGTGCATGATTTTCTATAAATTAAAATTGAGTAAAACAAATACAGTTTCTTCTGAGTTTGAAATAAAAAATGAGGAATCACTTGATATACATTGATATGTATTCGGTGGTGAGAAGAGCGGATAAAGGAGAATTTTTATGAATGTTTATCTTTGGAATACACCTGAAAAGCTACGTGCATTATTATGTGAAATTGTCAGTTGGGAAAGTAGGACATTAACAAAAGGTGAACATGAATTTGCCTATAAATTAAAAAATAAATTGCAAACGCTTTCTTATTTTCAGAAAAACCCAGAATTTATTGAATTACATGATGCGGGCCTTGAACGCAATGCTGTGACTGCTTTATATAAGCACCCATCTGCAACAGAAACGATTGTGTTAATTAGTCATTTTGATACGGTCCATACTGAAGAATACGGTGAGCTGGAACCATTAGCCTTCTATCCTGAAGAGCTGACAAAAAAGCTAATGGAACCTAAATACAAAAAGGATTTACCTGAAGCGGCAAGAATTGATTTGGAATCAGGTAATTATTTATTTGGTCGTGGGACGATGGATATGAAAATGGGGCTTGCTTTGCATATGCAGTTGATTGAAAAAGCAAGTATCGAAGGATGGCCAATCAATCTTATTTTAACGGCTGTGCCAGATGAAGAAGTAAATTCTGCTGGCATGCGTGCAGCAGTTGTTGAGCTTGTCAGACTTCGTGAACAGCATGGACTCTCTTATAAACTATTTTTAAATAGTGAGCCTTCTTTTTCGCAAGGCCCAGCTGATACAAATGAATATATTTATTCAGGAACGATCGGTAAAATTATGCCGGCTTCCTTATTTTACGGAAAAGAGACACATGTGGGTGAGCCGTTAAAAGGAATGACAGCGAATTTTATTGCTTCATACATGACGCAGCATATGGAGTGGAATCCAATTTTCCGTGAAACAGATCTTGGTGAAAGTACACCATTACCAGTATCCTTACAATTAAAAGATTTGAAAATGGAGTATTCTACACAAACACCATATCGTGCAGCAGCCCTTTACAATGTGTTTTTATTAAAGCGCACAGCATCGGAAGTAATGGATATTTTTGAACAAGTGGCATTGGAAGCAATGTCAGCTTGCAATGAACAATATAAACGAATTTGTGAGCGAGAAAAGGTACGTGGCGTAGGTGAAGTAAAAGTACTTCGTTACGAGGCACTTTTAGAGCATGCGATCAATAAATTAGGCGCTGAGGAAGTAAATGTAATAAAAAGTCATGTTCTTGGAAATAGTGCATGGGATGATCGTGAGAAATCTATTCGCATCGTGGACCAGCTAATGATTCGTTGCCAGGAACTTACGCCAGCGACAGTGCTGTTATATGCACCACCTTACTATCCGGCGATTAATTCATCCGATCATCCGCTTGTCATTCAATCGATTGAATTAATGAAGAAAACAGCAAAAACATTTAATATTGAAGTGGAGCAAATTCACTATTTTAATGGTATTTGTGATTTGAGCTATGTCAATTATTCGGATGACTCAAACGAATGGACAGCATTCGAGCGCAACACACCGGTATGGGGAGACACGTATAGTATTCCATTTGAAGAAATGTCCGCATTACAGGGCCCTGTTTTAAACGTTGGACCTTTTGGCAAGGATGCCCATCAAAAGACGGAAAGACTACATGTGGATAGCGCATTTAAGGAAATGCCAGTGATGCTTGATACGCTGATTAAAAGCCTATTTTAAATTGATAATAGAAATGGATCTAAGTAAAGAAGCTGATGCTAAATGGTATCGGCTTTTTTGATGATTTGCTAAATAAGTGCAACAGTTACTTCTTAAAAGTCCAGTGCTATTTTCTAACCAAGACATTTTCTTGTCGATTAATATTAGCGTTAGTGTTTCTGTGAATTTTCTCTTGAGACATGATTAAAATTCATTTTCGTTAAGTTGCTATTGTGGGGATGACACTGTTTGATACTGTTTTTGGAAACATTGGTGCGAAACTTCTAAAAGCCGCAGATTCATAAGATGGTGAAATAACAACATTTATGATGGCTATAACGAAAACTACATAAAAATAGACAGACAAAATGCCTGTCCATTCTGTGTTTTAGGATAGGGAAATTATAACGCAAGTGATTATTCTTTTATTTCTGGTAAAGTATCAGCTCATTTGTTGAATACTACTAATCATTTCTATTAAGTCAGTGGTTGTTCCGAAACTATTGAATGAGCATTCAACTAAAGCATTTTATTGATAAATCCATTGTTTTTCTGATGTGCTGTTCAAATTGTATTCTGCACTTGTGATTTTTCCTGATGAATCTTCAGAAATAATACCAACCGTATCAAGATTTTTTTCTATTAAAATTAAAGTATTTGGTTTTCTCTCAATATTCTTATTGTAATACTCTGAGTAAATAATATTAGAAACTTTTTCATAATCTTCTGTACTATAAATCTCTTTTAAGATGCTATCTACATCTTCCAAATTGCTTATATAGTAAGAATCTAAATCAAGAGCCAACTGATTTTTCGCATTATTTAGTAGCTGTGTTTCATATGTGTGTAGCATTTCATCAGAATACTCTTCATGTGAAGTGGAATAATTAGAAGCACATCCACCAACCAAAAACAGGGGTATTATTATACAAGAAGTAGTAATAATTAATACCTTTCTCAAAGGTATTCCCCCCTTAGTTTACGGTAATTTTTCCATTTTGATCACAGTATATAGTCAATGTATGAGAGTTATTATAAACTGAATCCTTGTAAAGTGTAAAATAACCACTCATATACATGTAACTATTAGATATCCAGTTCCATCCAGATACAGCGGTACCTGACCATCCCTTAGCGTAATTTCCCATTCATGCTCGGTTCCCTGATTCTAAAACTCTCTTTCCATCATAATAAAATGTGACACTTAGAGAATATTCTGCAACTGTAGAGCCAGAAGACGTAAGGTAAAACCTTCCTGTTGCGGTTTTACTCTTATAAGATCCACGCGCATTTGGATTTGTTACATCCACTTCATCAATTTCATAATAGACCACTTCATCACTAGTTAGTACAATTTTCTGCAATCCTTCTGACTCATAAACTTCTGCATCCGTCTGTTCCTCAGCAAATACACTACTTGATACACTAAAGAAAATTGTTAGAGATAATACTATACTTAACATATTTTTAAGTTTTTTTATGTCTATCACTCCATTCTTATTGTCATAGTTTCTTTAATCCCGACAAAATACATAATTAGATTTGGCTCATCCGAATGTTTTAGTTTTATTCTCTAATAAGAAATATCCTTTGGTATAGAAGAAAAATGAAATAATGTATCATCCTTTGTCAGCCTTTACCACCCCCAAAAAAATAAATTATATATATAGTTTAATAAATCTACTGAATTTTCGCAATATTCGACAAAAAATAACAAGAATGATTTCTTTGCGTAGAACAATCCAAAATGTTTAGGTTTGTTGGATCTTCTTCTACTTCTGCTTTCCTGTAACTTGCGTACTAAATATATCGATCATTCTGAAGTCAATGAAGCAAAGAGCTATTGATTTTTTCGGTTGCTCCTACCATTGTTATGTTTGGTATCATCCGACTTGCTATCATGGCTTTGTATCGATATGCAATTGCTTTTATTATAAAATTGCTGATCTTCATGTTGACAAAATGAAAGGATTGTCGGCTGATGGCGTTTTTTAACTGCTTAAAATGCTATGTGTACGCAAAATAGTAAGTAGCTAATTGCATAACCTTGGTTGTGGATGCCATTTGTTAAAACTTATTCCATGTATTTAGGTGATTGGAGTGGAGGCTGGGCGACTCCTTGGGGATCAGCAATAGAGGAACGAAGGCTAAGAGCATCACATCCTGTGATAACGCCTTCGTGTCCAACATCGTGTTGGCCCAAGCGGCTCATCGGACGCCCCCAGGAAGCGCCCAGTCGGAACGGAAATCAACCACACGATATGGTGATGAGCCACATATAATATTGATTATTTTTCTAGTCTATTTCAATTTATCATCCGCCCTGAGCCGGTTTTGTTCTTTTTCAATGATTTTGCAAAGACTACTTGTATTTTTCATTATTTAGACGATAAATAAAGAACAAATTATTGCAAGATTGTTATTAGGAGCGGAAGTTATGGAAAATCAAGAAAAGCTAACTCTCTCTATTCAAATAGAAATGCTTCAATTTAATTTAATGCGAATGCGAACAGTAGCGTGGACATTGATGTATGTAACAGCCATCATTATAATTATTCATTATGGTGAGGTTTTCTTTACAAAAACAGAAAGAGAGATGGTGCCAGCTTATATAGGCATTCACATTATATTGTTTTCTATAGATTTAGCGGTGTTATTATTTGTGAAGGAAAAGAGGATTAAGGTTACAACTCTTAATTTACGAAAATACGAATCTATCTTACTTGCGTATATCTATACAATATTATTATTAATTACTATCATAACCGTAATGGACGTTTATTTCTTTAAACATGTGGCTCTTTATGAGGTGCTATTTTTAATGATTTGTACTTTTTTTCCCCTCCCTTTCCGGAAAATTTTTTGGATTATGTTATTAACAGTACCACCCATTTTGATAAGTGCTTATTTGAGTGTCGGGATATCTGGTGAAAGTATTAAACTATTTTTACCGATGTCCCTTATTATTCCGATAGGGCTAATTATTCAGCGTCATACATTTAAAATAAAAAGACAATTTACGAAACAACATATTTTATTACAAGAAGAAATGATAAAATCCAAGAATTTGTCGAAATTATTAGCTGAGAAAAATAATGAACTATCAGAGCAAGCACTTCGGGATACGTTGACAAATTTGCCTAATCGACGAGCTTTTAATAATAAATTGACACAAATAGGGCAACAACTTAGTAAACCAAAATCTTTGTCTGTCATGATGATTGATATTGATTTCTTTAAAAATTTCAATGATTATTACGGTCATTTACAAGGTGACGAAGCATTGATAAAAGTGGCAGCTCTAGTAGATGAGATTGCAGAAAAGTATAATGCATTTGCAGCACGATGGGGAGGCGAAGAGTTCGTAATTGTTAGTCAGCATGCCGCAAAGTTTTCAGAGCATGTTTGTGAGGAAATTTTAGAGGAAGTACGCAACTTAAACATTCGTCATGAACGTTCAAAAGTAGCTGATATTGTAACAGTCAGCATCGGGATGTGTCATGCTAAAATCTCGAATAGCGAGCAATTGAAAGCATGCTGTGCATTAGCTGATCAAGCACTATACACAGCAAAACAAAACGGTCGTAACAACTTTTACAGAAAAAGTGGAAATTTCGATGAAGATGTATGTTTACCTTTATCATGTCAGTAAAACGTTGATACAGAGCGCTTTCTTGCCTTCCAAGGTTGCTTAATGTATAACGAAAGTGTTACAATATCATTTAGTCAAAAAGAGCCAAGGGGGCATTTCTATGTCAATTGAATTAAACAATGAATTCGGCCAAATTGATATTTCAACAGATGTACTTGCACAAATAGCTGGTGGCGCTGCTGTAGAATGCTACGGTATTGTTGGCATGGCATCTAAACATCAAATTCGTGATGGTCTAACTGATATTTTACGTAAAGAAAATTTTGCTAAAGGTGTTGTTATTCGAAAACAAGACGACGATTTACATATTGATATGTACATTATTGTTAGTTACGGGACAAAAATTTCGGAAGTTGCTTATCAAGTACAATCGAAAGTGAAATATACAGTGGATAAAACATTAGGTATGAGCGTAAAATCTGTCAATATCTTTGTGCAGGGCGTTCGTGTAGCGAATTAAGAGGAGGAACAAAATCGAATGCAGTCTTTAAACGGAATAAAGTTTGCAGAAATGGTGCAAATGGGTGCCCATCACCTATTCCAAAATGCAAATTATGTTGATTCATTAAATGTATTTCCAGTACCAGATGGTGATACAGGAACGAATATGAACTTATCGATGACATCTGGGGCAAAGGAAACGGAGCTTTATGCATCAGAACATATCGGCAAAACAGCTCAAGCTTTATCAAAAGGTTTACTTATGGGAGCACGCGGAAATTCTGGCGTTATTTTATCGCAGTTATTCCGTGGCTTTGGTAAATTTATTGAAAAAGAAGCGACAATTGATGCCAAGGGCTTTGCAGGTGCCTTCCAAGCGGGTGTTGAAACGGCCTATAAAGCAGTGATGAAGCCGGTTGAAGGAACAATTTTAACAGTTGCACGTGAAGCGGCGAAAAAAGGTGTAGAAGTGGCAGAAACTGAAACCGATATCATTGCGGTGATGGAAGCATTTACTGCTGAAGCACAGGCTTCGTTAGAACGTACACCAGATCTTCTCCCTGTTCTAAAAGAAGTAGGGGTAGTAGATAGTGGCGGTCAGGGTCTTCAATTTGTATATGAAGGATTTTTAGCATCCTTAAAAGGCGAGCCATTACCGGTGAAAAATGAAGCAACTTTAAATGATTTAATTAATGCAGAACATCATAGAGCACAAGATTTCATGAATACTGCGGATATTGAATTTGGATATTGTACAGAAATCATGGTACGTTTTGAAGAAGGAAAAGAGCCATTTAGCGAAGAACAATTCCGCAATGAATTAAACCCTCTGGGTGATTCTTTACTCGTTATTTCAGATGAAGAGATTGCAAAAGTGCATATTCATTCTGAGCAACCAGGCACTGTTTTAGCAATGGGCCAAAAATATGGTAGTCTCATTAAAATTAAGGTCGATAATATGCGTGAACAGCATTCTGCCATTGTTGGTGAGGATCATAAAGCACCTTCTTCAGCTAAAAAAGCAGAAAAGCATCCATATGCAATTGTAACGATTGCAATGGGCGAGGGAGTTGCTGGATTACTTCGTTCAATTGGTGCCTCTTATGTGATTGAAGGCGGTCAAACAATGAATCCTTCAACTGAAGATATTGTGAAGGCAGTACAAGAAATTGGTGCTGAAAAAGTATTAATTTTGCCAAATAACAAAAATATCGTCATGGCAGCAGAACAAGCAGTAGAGCTTTTAGATATAGAAGCGGCTGTAGTGCCAACGAAAACAATCCCTCAAGGTATGGCAGCGATTCTATCGTTTAATCCAGAGGCGGCAGTTGAAATGAACCAAGCAACAATGACAGAAGCTTTTGCAAATGTTAAAACAGGACAAGTAACTTATGCAGTTCGAGATACATCTATTGATGGTGTGGAAATTCATAAGGACGATTTCATGGCTCTTGCTGAGGGGAAAATTGTATTATCTACTCCAGCATTAAAAGATGCTGCTGAGAAGGTCATTACTGATTTAGTGGATGAAGATGCAGAAATTGTGACAGTCATCTATGGTGAGGATACAACGGAAGAAAACGCCTCAGAATTAGTGAAATTTATTGAAGAGAATTATCCAGAGGTTGAAGTAGAGTTATTTAATGGTAAACAAGGATTATATCCATATATTATTTCAGTAGAATAATTTGATGCTACTTTGCATGTAAGTAGACAAAGCAGTGCACAAGCCGTGTACTGCTTTTGTTTATGGTACAAGGAGAATAGAGGATAAGAAACTATAAAATCAGCTTAAAATAAATGATTTGATGTATGTATCCAGAGGACGATGAACTTGGAAATACTGGAATATCAGCGTTTTGAAATCATTGTGTTTACGGAGTAGACAAAAGTTAATCAATATTTCCATTATGTAAATTATAGGAGTGTAAATTTTCTGAAAGTTGATAAAGAAGTGCTTTACTTTTATAGTAACTATCAAGCATGATATAAGTAAAAATCAATTTCGCCTTTGCGTAATTGTGTCCGGATTTTGAATTGTGCCTGCACAATTTATTCCTTTCAAAAATCTGTGACATCCGCCGGAGGCTTTATCTTCATTCAGTAGGTGTTTGGGCATCCACTTAAAAGGAACCACGTCCGCATTTATCTCACCGACTTCAGAGGTGGGAGTCTTCTACTGAATGAAGATAATCGATAATATTATATGGATAGATTAGAGGGGTGTTATTATGAAGTTTACTTCAGTATTTGATATTATTGGACCAGTGATGATTGGGCCTTCTTCTTCTCATACGGCAGGTGCCGCACGAATTGGACGCGTTGCCAGGGATTTATTTGGAAGACAACCAAAGTGGGCGAAAATCCACTTATATGGTTCGTTTGCTGAAACGTATAAAGGACATGGAACAGATGTAGCTTTGGTAGGGGGCCTATTAAATTACGATACATTCGATGAGCGGATTAAAACAGCTTTTGCCGATGCAGAAAAGGCAGGCTTAGAATATGAGTTTATCCCAGAAACAGCAAACATGGAGCATCCGAATACAGCTCGCCTTGTGATTGGCGATGATGAAGGAGAGATGTCTGTCGTTGGTATTTCTATCGGTGGCGGTAAAATTGAAGTGAGTGAGGTTAATGGCTTCAAGCTACGTCTAACAGGTGGCATGCCAGCAATCCTTGTTGTACACGATGATCGTGCTGGTTGTATTGCCAATGTGGCAAATTGCTTAGCGATGCATGCTGTCAACATTGGGCATATGGAGGTTTCTCGTATTGAACGTGGTTTAACGGCTCTTATGGTGATAGAAATCGATCAAAACATCGAGGAAAAAGTATTACAACAAATTTCTTTAATACCACATATTTCGAAGGTTTCTAAAATTAATAACTAAGGAGGTGCCCCAATATGGACGTATTGTTTCATAATGTTCGTGAACTTGTTGAACGAGCGGAGCAAGAAGGAAAACTAATTTCTGAAATTATGATTGAGCAGGAAATGTTAATTACAGGACGCACAAGAGCAGAAATTATACAGCAAATGGACACTAATTTAACGGTGATGGAAGAAGCTGTTGAAAGAGGCTTGAAGGGTGTGAAATCTGTAACGGGTTTAACTGGTGGTGACGCAGTATTGCTTCAAAACTACATTGCGCAAGGCAATTCATTGTCGGGAGATTTATTATTAGATGCGGTGAGTAAAGCAGTTGCAACAAATGAGGTTAATGCGGCTATGGGTACGATTTGTGCTACCCCAACTGCAGGCTCGGCTGGGGTTGTACCAGGGACACTGTTTGCAGTGAAGAACAAGCTAAATCCTACACGTGAGCAAATGATTCGTTTTTTATTCACATCGGGTGCTTTCGGCTTCGTTGTTGCCAATAACGCTTCGATTTCAGGTGCTGCTGGTGGCTGTCAAGCGGAGGTTGGTTCAGCTGCTGGAATGGCAGCGGCAGCGATTGTAGAGATGGCTGGCGGTACGCCACAACAATGTTCAGAAGCATTTGCCATTACACTCAAAAATATGCTAGGGCTTGTTTGTGACCCGGTAGCTGGATTAGTAGAGGTTCCTTGTGTTAAGCGAAATGCTATGGGGGCGGCAAATTCACTAGTGGCAGCGGATATGGCACTTGCAGGGGTCACAAGTCGCATCCCGTGTGACGAAGTGATTGGTGCGATGTATCGCATTGGACAATCTATGAGTCCGAATTTAAAAGAAACTGCACGTGGAGGCCTTGCTGCAACACCAACAGGTAAAGCTATTAGTAAAGCCATTTTTGATAATGGCAATTTAGAAAGTATCAAGTCACTTCAAAAATAAAAATATTCAACACGCTTTCCTAAGTGGAAGGCGTGTTTTTTTGAGGCAATAGAATTGAATTGCTATCTTACTGAAAATGAAAAGTTATATAATGATATTGAATATATAAAAATGCTTAGTATGATTTGTTCAAAAGTGTTAAACGCAAACAACAATATTATGAAAGCTAAGAGTAATCGTTAGAAAGGGGAAAACTCATATGCTGAAAAATAATATGGTTATACGAATGACTATAGGTAAAGTACTGGCGGTGAAAAAATTTGGAGGAGCTGTCGTTCAAGGTGACTGATTTAACGAGCCCCGTGACTGATTTAAAGGGAATCGGGAAAGAAACAGCAGGACATTTAGAAACGTTGGGCATCGAGACGATCGCGGATTTGTTATGGACGTTTCCGCATCGTCATGAGGATTTTCGCTTAAAGGATTTGGCACAAACACCACATAATGAACGTGTCACTGTTGAGTGTAAAGTGGAACGTGAGCCGACAGTATTGTTTTTAGGCCGCAATAAATCACGATTACAAGTCACGGTGCTGGCAGGTCGACATTTAGTTAAGGTTGTTTTTTTTAATCAAGGCTATTTGAAGCAGAAGCTTGTACCGGGAGCTATTATTACCGTTACAGGTAAATGGGACCGCGGCAGACAAGTTATCAATGGGACGTCTGTTTCGTTTGGTCCGAAAACAGATCAGGTCGACTTTGAACCTGTTTATAGTTTAAAAGGTTTGATTCCGCAAAAACGTTTTCGTAAATATATGCGACAAGTGCTAGATGAGTTTGGTACAGAGATACCAGATGCTGTTCCACAACGTTTACAGGAAGATTATAAGCTTGCTTCAATGCGTGATGGGCTTGAGGGAATTCATTTCCCTGTTGATGCAGGACATGCAAAGCAGGCTAGAAGACGCTTTGCCTATGAAGAGTTGCTAAACTTTCAACTACGTATACAAGCGTTACGTAAAATTCGCAAGGACAGTGAGCGCGGTACTGTTATACAGTTTGATTTGCAAAAGTTGCGATCCTTTATTGCATCGTTACCATATGAATTAACAGGTGCACAAAAACGCGTCGTCAATGAAATTTGCAAAGATTTGAAAGAGCCACATCGTATGAACCGCTTACTTCAAGGTGATGTAGGGTCGGGGAAAACTGTTGTTGCGGCAATATGTTTATATGCGGCTGTAACTGCTGGTTTTCAAGGGGCGTTAATGGCGCCGACGGAAATTTTAGCTGAGCAGCATGCTGAAAATTTACAGGAATGGTTTGAGCCATTTGGTGTACGTGTAGCTTTACTATCAGGATCGACGAAAGCAAAGGAACGTCGTTTACTTTTAGAAAAACTGGCAAACGGAGACGTAGATATTTTAATTGGTACACATGCGCTAATTCAGCCTGATGTCGTTTTTTGCAAGCTTGGTTTTGTTATAACGGATGAACAGCATCGTTTTGGTGTAGAGCAGCGTAGAATATTGCGTGATAAAGGAGAAAATCCAGATGTGCTCTTTATGACGGCGACACCAATACCGCGTACACTCGCGATTACAGCGTTCGGAGAAATGGATGTTTCGATGATAGATGAAATGCCAGCAGGGCGTAAGCAAATTGAAACACATTGGATGAAAAAAGAGCAATTTGGCTCTGCTATGTCAAAACTAGAATTAGAGCTTGCTGCTGGTAGACAGGCTTATGCTATATGTCCACTAATCGAGGAATCAGACAAGCTGGATGTACAAAATGCAGTAGAAATCTATGAGCAGCTTGCATCATATTTTAGTGGGCGTTACAATGTCGGATTAATGCATGGTCGCCTATCTGCGGATGAAAAAGACGCTGTCATGCGAGCTTTTAGTGAGGGAACTATTCATGTGCTCGTGTCTACAACTGTTGTTGAGGTTGGGGTTAACGTACCGAATGCAACTTTTATGATTATTTATGACGCTGAACGCTTCGGCTTAGCTCAGTTGCATCAGCTACGTGGGCGTGTTGGACGTGGTGAACATCAGTCATATTGTGTGTTGCTAGCCGATCCGAAATCCGATGAAGGTAAAGAGCGAATGCAGTCGATGACAGAAACGAATGATGGCTTCCGCCTAGCTGAAAAGGATTTGGAACTACGTGGTCCAGGTGATTTCTTTGGGCGTAAACAAAGTGGTTTGCCTGATTTTAAAGTAGCGGATTTAGTGCACGATTATCGCATACTAGAGACTGCGAGAAAAGATGCAACGGATATGCTTAAGACGGATGCTTTTTGGCATGATGATGAGTACAAATATTTACGTGAAATGCTTGAAAATTCAGGTGTTTTACAAGGGGACCGCTTCGATTAATTGAATATTTGTTGCTCAATCAAGAATGTGGGCACTTGTTTTTAAAACAAGTCTTGCATTCTTTTTTTATACTATATATACTGATATTAGTACCAAGTGCTAATAACAACTAAAAAAAGGTGGCGAATGATGTTGAGACGAACGAAAAAAGAGCGACAGCGACTATTATCCGAAACGATAGCTGATAATCCATTCGTCACAGATGAACAGCTAGCAACACAGTTTCAGGTTAGTGTCCAAACAATTCGTTTAGATCGTATGGAATTAGCGATTCCAGAATTACGAGAACGAATTAAAGATGTTGCTTCGAAAACTTATGAAAATGAAGTGAAATCACTACCGATTGATGAAGTAATCGGAGAAATAATTGATATTGAATTGGATAATCGTGCATTATCTATTTTTGACGTAAAAGAAGAACATGTTTTTCAGCGCAATGGCATCGCACGTGGACATCATTTGTTTGCGCAGGCAAACTCATTAGCGGTAGCAGTTATTGACGACGAACTAGCATTAACAGTACATTCTAACATTACCTTTGTGAAACCTGTTAGAGCTGGAGATCGTGTTATTACAAAAGCAATCGTTATCGGACGTGATGAAAAAAGTCAGCGTACAAAAGTAGAGTTAACGTCCACTGTTAACGGTGAAACAGTTTTTGTTGGTGAATTTGATATGTACCGCACGAAAGGTAAAGGTGAACAACAATGAAATTAGCGCTTGATGGAATGGGTGGAGACAACGCACCAAAATCAGTTATTGAAGGTGCTTTATTAGCATTAGAGCAAATCCCAAATTTAGAAATTCAATTATATGGTCAGCAGCAAAAGCTTGAACCATTTTTAAAAATACATGATCGATTAACTGTAGTACATTGTGATGAAGTTGTCGAAGGTACAGACGATCCAGCACGCGCTGTTCGTCGTAAAAAGGATTCATCAATGGCACGAATGATGGATGCAGTTGAAGAAGGAAAGGCGGATGCTTGTCTTTCAGCAGGTAATACAGGTGCTTTAATGGCAGGAGGCTTATTTAAAGTAGGACGTATTAAAGGAATTGCTAGACCTGCTCTAGCCACTACACTGCCTACTTTAGATGGTAAGGGCTTTTTAATGCTTGATTTAGGGGCAAATGCAGATGCGCGACCTGAGCATTTATTGCAATATGCGATTATGGGCGATATTTATGCGAAAAAGGTAGGCGGTTTACAAAAGCCACGTATCGGCTTGTTAAATATCGGTACTGAGGATAAAAAAGGAAATGAATTAACGAAGGCAGCTTTCGGATTATTAAAAGAAGCGGATTTAAACTTTGTCGGTAACGTTGAAGCTCGAGATTTACTTGAAGGGGTAGCGGACGTTGTTGTAACAGATGGGTTTACAGGTAATATGGTGCTGAAATCGATAGAAGGTACTGCTGGTGCGTTATTTTCAATGCTAAAAGAGGCGTTTATGTCTTCAACAAAAACGAAAATTTCGGCAGCGCTTATGAAAAACAATTTGCGTGACCTAAAAAATAAAATGGACTACACAGAGTACGGTGGTGCAGGTTTGTTTGGTTTACAAGCACCTGTGATTAAGGCACATGGCTCATCCAATGCCAAAGCAATATACAGTGCAATTCGCCAAGCAAATACGATGGTTGAGCATACAGTCATCTCGACGATTACAGATACAGTACGTCACTTAGAAATTGATTAACTTCTTTCAGCAGGTAGGTACAGGTGTCCAAACACCCGCTGAAATATAGGAACTCAGTCTAAGAACGCCACGTCCTGTGGCAATTTATCTGTGCGAAAGCGAAGCGACAGCAACACGGTTTTAACTGTGCGAAAGCGAAGCGACAGCAACAACACACGACTGAGTGACCAACATCATGTTGGCCCAAAGCCTCCGGCGGATGTCACGGAATCGGAAAGGAATGAATATAGGATGTTAGCCTAAAATCATCGCATCCATGCGATAACGGCTAACTGACCTGCATCGTGCAGGCCTAAGCACAAAGCCGATTCCGTACGCATTGTTTATCTGTGCGAAAGCGAAGCGACAGCAACAATTATGCCGAGGCATAATTGATTAAAAAGGGGATTAATAAAAAATGACGAAAATAGCATTTATTTTTCCAGGCCAAGGTTCTCAAGTAGTTGGGATGGGGCAAGAGTTTATCGAGAATGCGGCAGCAAGTAAAGCATTTTATGAACGTGCAAATCAAGCACTTGGCTTTGAGCTATCTAAGCTTATGTTAGAGGGACCAGCTGAGGAGCTAACATTGACTTACCATGCACAGCCGGCACTCTTAACTACTGGTGTGATGGTTGCAGAAAAATTACGTGTAGCAGGTATTACGCCGAATTATGCAGCTGGACATTCACTTGGAGAATACGGTGCATTAGTAATCGCTGGTGTGCTATCGTTCGAGGATGCAGTTTCTGTTGTGCATAAGCGTGGGCTTTATATGAATGAAGCTGTACCTGCAGGGCAAGGTTCTATGGCAGCTATTCTAGGGATGGAGCTTGAGGCACTGCATGAAGTAACTGAAAAAGTATCTGCAGCAGGTGAGCCAGTTCAGGTAGCGAATGTAAACTGTCCAGGGCAAATCGTTATTTCTGGTACAAAAGAAGGCGTTGAAAAGGCTTCTTTAGCGGCGAAGGAAGCTGGTGCAAAACGAGCAATTCCTTTAGTTGTTAGTGGTCCATTCCATTCAGAGTTAATGCGACCATCATCTGAAAAATTAAAAGAAGCGTTGGCTGATTTATCATTATCAGCACCACAAATCCCTGTAATCGGCAATGTAATGGCGAAAGAATTAGAGGATGTTTCAGCTATTCAACATGAGTTAGTAGAACAAGTATATAGCGCCGTGCAATGGGAGGCATCTGTGCGTGAAATGATTGCACAAGGTGTGGATGTCTTTATTGAGTGTGGACCAGGCAAAGTATTAAGTGGATTAGTGAAAAAAATCGATCGATCTGTTACGACATACTGTGTTTATGATGAAGCATCATTGGAGGCTGTACTAGAAGCGGCGAAGGAGTGGACGATTAATGCGTAAATTAGAAGGTAAAGTAGCGGTTGTAACTGGTGCTTCACGAGGAATAGGGCGATCTATTGCATTAAAGCTTGCTGATGAGGGTGCTAAAGTTGTCGTAAACTACAGCGGGTCACAGGCAAAGGCGGAAGAAGTTGTCGCGACGATTCAAGAGAATGGCGGAGAGGCTATAGCCGTACAAGCGAGTGTTTCCAAAACAGAGGAAGTTACAGCATTAATGGATGCAGCGGTGAAAACATTTGGCTCGCTTGATATTTTAGTAAATAATGCGGGTATTACACGTGATAACTTGTTAATGCGTATGAAAGAAGATGAATGGGACGATGTGTTAGATACCAACCTAAAAGGTGTTTTCCTTTGTACGAAAGCAGTAACACGTCAAATGATGAAGCAACGTGCAGGCCGTATTATCAATATATCATCGATTGTCGGTGTAGCTGGTAATGCAGGGCAAGCTAATTACGTAGCTGCAAAAGCAGGGGTTATTGGGCTAACTAAAACAACTGCAAAAGAATTAGCATCACGTAATATTTTAGTAAATGCGATTGCACCAGGCTTTATAGAAACTGAAATGACTGAACAACTACCAGAAGATTTAAAGCAAGGCATGCTTACGCAAATTCCTCTAGCAAAACTTGGGCAGCCTGAGGATATCGCAAAGGCAGTAGCTTTTCTAGCCTCAGATGATGCTAACTATATGACAGGTCAAACGTTACATATAGATGGTGGCATGGTAATGTAATTTCAATTAGTCATAGATAATGATTTTTTGTATAATCATTTGAGGGGAGGTGAATGTTTTGTCTACAGTATTAGAACGCGTAACAAAAGTAATCGTGGACCGTTTAGGTGTTGAAGAAAGTGAAGTTACTCTAGAAGCTTCTTTCCGTGATGATTTAGGTGCTGACTCATTAGACGTAGTTGAGCTTGTAATGGAGCTTGAAGACGAATTCGATATGGAAATTTCTGATGAAGATGCTGAAAAAATCTCAACAGTTGGTTCTGCAATTTCATACATCGAAAGTAAATTAAACTAATTCGTTTAACTTTATTTAGCATAGATGAATCACCTCTACTGGTGCTGACATGAATGCGGTCATTATACAATAAGTGTTTATGATTGAATAAAGTTAAAGCCTTTGGCGGATTTACTCCTGCTTTTCTTAAGTGTGAGGAGTAGATATTATGCTGAGGTGTGTTTAAAAAGGGGACGCGATGGTTCGTTTAACGAACTGTGAACGTCCCCTTTTTGATTTTGCAAAATAAAAGTTTCCAAAACATTGTATTTAAGCCGAAATACTTTTGCATAAATGCCTTGAAAAAGGTACACTTAAACGGTAGAAACTATTAGGAAGGCAGATTGTTCAATGGCTATGAAAAGAAAAGGAACTATGCAGAAATCGGGCGTGCTTCCTGAAAAAGTACGCAATCAATTCGAGCTTTTACAGCATGAATTAAATATCACATTTATTAATAAAAATTTATTGTATCAAGCATTCACGCATTCATCTTATGTGAATGAGCATCGCCGTAAACTGTTTACGGATAATGAGCGTCTTGAATTTTTAGGAGACGCAGTACTTGAACTGTCTGTTTCTAAATATCTTTTTGAGAGATACCCTCATATGAGTGAGGGTGAGCTGACGAAGCTACGAGCATCCATAGTATGTGAGCCGTCACTTGTTATCTTTGCAAATGAATTAGGCTTTGGTCGCTTTGTATTACTTGGAAAAGGTGAGGAATTAACAGGTGGACGGGAACGCCCAGCACTACTTGCAGATGTATTTGAGTCATTTGTAGGTGCCCTTTATTTAGATCAAGGCTTACAAACGGTTGTGTGTTTTTTAGAACGAATCGTATTCCCGAAAGTAGAAGACGGTGCTTTTTCGCATGTGATGGATTTTAAAAGCCAATTGCAAGAAATGGTACAGCAAACAAATAACGGCCTTCTTTATTATGAAATTATTGATGAAAAAGGTCCTGCACATAACCGTACCTTTGTATCGAGCGTACTATTAAATGGGCAGGAGCTTGGTATTGGTCGCGGGAAATCAAAAAAAGAAGCCGAGCAGCAAGCTGCGCAATGTGCAATGCGTTCAATGCGTGAGCAAACTGCAAAAGAGGAGGCTTAATAGATGTTCCTAAAACGACTCGAAGTGATTGGCTTTAAATCTTTTGCGGAGCGCATTGGAATTGATTTTGTACCCGGTGTTACAGCAGTGGTTGGACCAAATGGCAGTGGAAAAAGTAATGTCATTGATGCCGTTCGTTGGGTACTTGGGGAGCAATCGGCAAAGTCGTTACGTGGGGCAAAGATGGAGGATGTTATTTTTGCTGGCAGTGACTCACGTAAGCCACTAAACTTTGCAGAGGTAACATTAATTTTAGATAACACAGATGAACAGCTTGCTTTTTCATATACAGAAGTTAGCGTAACAAGACGCGTATACCGTTCAGGTGATAGTGAATATTTACTAAATAACCAGCAGTGTCGCCTGAAGGATATTACGGACTTGTTTATGGACTCAGGACTTGGGAAAGAGGCCTTCTCCATTATTTCGCAAGGCCGTGTCGATGAAATTTTAAATAGCCGACCCGATGACCGTCGCTCAATTTTTGAAGAAGCAGCTGGCGTGTTAAAGTATAAACTAAGAAAGAAAAAGGCAGAGCATAAGCTTGTTGAAACAGATGAAAATTTGTATCGTGTTTTAGATATCTTACATGAGCTAGACAGTCGTCTGGAGCCGTTAGAAATTCAAGCATCAAGTGCAAGAGATTATGTGCAAATGTCAACAGAGTTAAAGGATTTTGATATTGCTATCCTTGTGCACGATTTAAAAAATTGTGCACAATCTTTGCATGCTCTGAAAGCTGAGTATACAGAGCTATATGAAACAGAGCAAAAACAAGCTCATCATATTTCTTCGATAGAAAAGCAAACTGTAAGTATTCGGAAGCTTTTAAAAGAGCTAGATGACTTTTTGGATACGACTCAGGCTGAGTTTGTTAATGCAACAATGGAGGTAGAGCGTTGGGATGGTCGTAAAGCGTTAATGGCTGAAAAGCGGCAAAATGCTTCTAATCAACTACTTCAATTGAATACGGCATTACAAGAAGCAAAAGGTGAGGTTGAGGCTCTTATAGCTCAAGAGCAAGAGAAAAAAGAATTATTCACTGAAAAACAGCAAGAAGTATCAGAGCTGAAACAAAGCATTAAGCAATTAGAACAATCTTTAAATCGCTCAGTTTCTGAAATTGAACAAGAAATTGAAGAACAAAAAAACCGATATATCGACTCTTTAAACGAAGAAGCAACAGTTAAAAATGAATTAAAAAATATTGAACAACAGTTAGCTCAGCAAAAAGCGATGGCGACAAGAATGTCAGATCAAACTGATGAAATCGGGCAAGAGCTTGCGCAAATTCTAGCTGAAAAAGAGAAGCTAGTTGTTGCTCATACTTCAACATCTAACGAATTGCAGGAAAAACTTGAGCGATATGAAGCATTGCAAATACAGCTGAAGAACGTCAATACATCGTTTAATGAAAAGCAAGATATGCTTTATAAAGCTTATCAGCATCAGCAACAATTAAAGGCTAGAAAAGATACGCTAGCTGAGCTTGAAGCGGATTTTTCAGGTTTTTTCCATGGAGTAAAAGAAGTATTATTAGCACGTGATAAAGGTGAACTAGCTGGGATTGAAGGAGCCGTTGCTGAGTTAATTCAAGTGGATGGGAAATATTCTCAGGCTATCGAAACAGCATTAGGGGCAGCCTCTCAGCATATAGTGACAACTGATGAGCGATATGCTCAACAGGCAATTCAGTGGTTAAAACAAAAGAGAGCTGGACGGGCAACATTTTTACCTAAAACAGTTATCAAGTCACGGAAAATTAATCTATCTACGATTCAGCTAGCTACTGAGCACCCGGCGTTTGTCAAAATGGCTGATGCACTTGTAACGTTCGATGATGACAACCGCACAATTGTCGAGAACCTTCTTGGCAATGTCATCGTTGCAGCAAACTTAGAAGGTGCAAGTCAAATTGCCCGATTATGTGGGTTTAGATATCGTGTTGTAACACTTGAAGGTGATATCGTCAATGCAGGCGGTTCATTAACTGGTGGTGCAATGAAACAACAATCTTCACTCTTTACAAGAAAAGCGGAATTAGATGGTTTAATAGTAAAGCTAGAATCGTTAGAAGCGTCTATTTATAGTGCTGAACAGGCTGTCTCAACTGAAAAAGAGAAGCTTGCAACATTACGAGACAAAGTAGATCAATTGAAGCTTGACGGTGAGCAACTACGAAAAGATGAAATGCAACAGGCGAGTCGTATACGCGAGCTAGAGGTTGGCGAGAAAAGCTTATCTGCACGAGTATCTTTTGCTTCTAATGAAACACAAGATGTAAAAACACGCGAAGAAGCATTGTTAGCTCAAAAAGAAGCGGCTACGGAGCGATTAACGGCATTAGCAACAGAACTGTTAGAGATAAATGAAACAGTGGAACAACTAAGTAAGGTGAAGCTACAAAGTGAATCGGAGAAAGATGTACTTCGTGAGCAGTCAGCAGAAAAACGTTCGCAGTTAGCGGTAATGCAGGAGCAAATGTCACAAGTACAAATTGCTACAGCAGAGATAGCCCTACAATTAAACAAAGCTCGTCAAAAAGTCGATAATATTTCTCAGGAAATAATCTGGCTCCAATCGGATGAATCGACAAAACTTTTAAGCGATGAAGAAGTGGCTGAGCAGGTTGCTACGTGGAAAGCGAGAAGAGATTCGCTGCAAGACACGATTTCACAGAAAAAAGATGAAAAAATAGCACAACAACGAGAGCTTACTACTTTAGAAGAACAGCTGAAGGAATTGCAACGTACACATAAAGGCTACCTTGAAGCGATACGTGCAAATGAATTGAAGCGAAGTCGCGTAGAATTTGAAATCAATAATTTCAATGAACAGCTAGAAGAAAACTATCAGCTAACATTTGAGGAAGCTGAGGAGCTTGCCCTTGCAATTGAAGATGAAGAGCATATGCGACGTCGAGTGAAATTACTGAAGAAATCTATAGAAGAGCTAGGTCCTGTTAATTTGAGCGCCATTGAGGAATACGATCGCGTACTTGAACGCCATTCATTTTTAACAGAGCAGCGTGAGGATTTACTTGCTGCACAGGAAACATTACATGAGGCTATTAAAGAAATGGATGAAGAAATGACGCTGCGATTTAGCGAAACCTTCTATGCCATTCGAGAGCAATTTAAACGTGTATTCCGTGAATTGTTTGGTGGAGGACAGGCAGATTTAGTGTTATTAGACCCTCAAAATCTGCTAGAAACAGGTATAGAAATTGTAGCACAACCACCAGGTAAAAAATTACAAAATCTAAGCTTGCTTTCAGGTGGTGAACGTGCACTAACTGCAATCGCTTTATTATTCTCCATCCTAAATATTCGACCTGTACCATTTTGTATTCTCGATGAGGTAGAGGCGGCTTTAGACGAGGCAAATGTTGTACGTTATAGCCAATATTTGAAGAAATTTAGCCGTGACACGCAATTTATTGTGATCACACATCGTAAAGGAACGATGGAGGGAGCGGATGTGTTGTATGGTATTACAATGCAGGAATCTGGCGTATCTAAACTTGTATCAGTAAAATTAGAAGATGAACCCGTACTTGCGGAGCAAAGGAGCGAACAAGCATGAGTTTTTTTAAACGGTTAAAAGATAAATTGATGGGCAACGAGGATGAAAAAGTAGCGGCAATTAATGAAGAAGAAGCTGCTGAACAGAAGCAAGACGAAGCACAAGACGAAGCAACAGAGCCTGCTCAAATTGGAGAAACTGTAGATGAAATAGAAAAAGTTGAGGAAGTTTCTGTAACGGAAAGCTCAATTGAAACAGAAATTCCTGTAGCAATAGAAGATCAAGAGCAACAAGAAGTACAAGAAGTCGCAATAGTGGAAGAACCTGTAGAGGAGAAAAAACCTTCTGCATGGTCTATTACACAAAAGTTCAAGGCTGGTCTTGAAAAAACGCGGAATTCATTTACTTCTAAAGTAAACGACTTAGTTGCACGTTATCGAAAAGTGGACGAAGATTTCTTTGAAGAATTAGAAGACTTATTATTACAGGCAGACGTTGGCTTTGAAACAGTAATGGAGCTAATGGACAAATTACGCTTCGAGGTTCAGCGTAAAAATATCAAAGATACAAACGGTATTCAAACGCTTATTTCTGAAAAACTTGTGGAAATTTATGAGCAAGGAGAAGCGGATTTAATCGAGCTTAATATGCAACCTAAAGGTGAACTTACTGTAATTTTATTCGTCGGGGTAAACGGTGTTGGGAAAACGACAACAATCGGTAAACTTGCCCATCGTTTAAAATCACAAGGTAAAACAGTTGTTTTAGCGGCAGGTGATACTTTCCGTGCTGGTGCCATCGATCAATTACAAGTTTGGGGAGACCGTGTAGGCTGTGAAGTGATTAAACAATCAGAAGGCTCAGATCCAGCGGCAGTTATGTATGATGCAATTCGTGCGGCGAAAAACCGTAATGCAGATGTATTAATTTGTGATACAGCAGGGCGCTTACAAAACAAAGTAAACTTAATGAATGAGCTTGAAAAAGTTCATCGAGTAATCTCTCGAGAGGTACCGAATGCTCCGCATGAAGTACTATTAGCTTTAGATGCAACAACAGGTCAAAATGCACTTGTTCAAGCACAAACATTTAAGGAAGCTACAAATGTAACAGGAATCGTTTTAACAAAGCTTGACGGCACTGCAAAAGGTGGTATTGTTCTTGCTATTCGTAATAAATTACACATTCCTGTGAAGTTTGTTGGTCTTGGTGAAAAAATGGATGATTTACAGCCATTTGATGCGGAGCGCTATGTGTATGGCTTATTTGCTGATGGTTTAGATAAAGAATTACAAAATAGTGAGGATTAACAGCTCACAAGTAGTTTGAAGCGCTCGTCTGTAAACAGGTGAATCGCATTGTTTAAAAGGGAAATACTAGCTATAGGTGAAAAACGCCTAAAAAGCAGTTAATTAAAGCTTTTAGACAAGGAGATTACCTTGACACAGACGGGCGCTTTTCGTTATGATACAAATGACTAATAACGGGAGGAGAAACATTCGATGCTACTTGAAAAAACAACACGCATGAACTTTCTCTTCGACTTTTATCAAGCATTATTAACAGATAAGCAACGAAGTTATATGGAGCTCTATTATTTAGATGATCACTCACTTGGAGAGATCGCTGAATCGTATGGGATTTCACGCCAAGCTGTTTATGATAATATTCGTCGAACAGAAGCGATGCTTGAAGAATATGAAGAAAAACTATGTTTACTTGAAAAATTTCAACAACGTACACAAATGCTTGCGCAGCTAACAACAGGGATGACAGAACAAAGTATGACAGTTGAAGAGCAGCTAACGCTTATAGAACAGTTGAAAGAATGGGATTAGGAGGCGAAAGCAATGGCTTTTGAAGGATTAGCGGAACGACTCCAAGGAACGATCCAAAAGATTAAAGGTAAAGGTAAAGTATCGGAACAAGACGTTAAAGAAATGATGCGAGAAGTCCGATTTGCTTTAATCGAGGCGGATGTTAACTTAAAAGTAGTCAAAGAATTCGTTAAAAAGGTCAGTGAACGTGCTATCGGTGTAGATGTTATGCAAAGCTTAACACCAGGTCAGCAAGTTATTAAAATCGTACAAGAAGAGTTAACAGAATTAATGGGTGGCGAGCAAAGCCCAATTAAATTTAATACAAAGCCACCAACTGTTATTATGATGGTCGGCTTACAAGGTGCAGGTAAAACGACAACTACTGGTAAATTGGCAAATGTGTTGCGTAAAAAATATAATCGTAAGCCATTACTAGTTGCTGCAGACGTTTATCGTCCAGCGGCTGTTCAGCAGTTACAAACATTAGGAAAGCAGTTATCCCTACCTGTTTTTGCGTTAGGAACCGATGTATCTCCAGTAGAAATTGCACGTCAGGCAATTGAATTGGCAAAAGAAGAACATCATGATGTCGTTATTATCGATACAGCTGGTCGCTTGCATATCGATGAAGATTTAATGCAAGAATTAAAAGATATTCGTGCGTTAAAAGAGCCGGATGAAGTATTCCTAGTTGTAGATGCTATGACAGGTCAGGATGCTGTCAACGTGGCAGAAAGCTTTAATGAAGCAGTCGGTATTACAGGAGTTGTTTTAACAAAGCTTGATGGTGATACACGTGGTGGTGCAGCGCTATCAATTCGTTCCGTTACACAGAAGCCGATTAAGTTTGTCGGTATGGGTGAGAAGCTGGATGCGCTGGAACCTTTCCATCCAGAGCGTATGGCATCTCGTATATTAGGAATGGGTGACGTTTTATCACTTATTGAAAAGGCTCAGGCAAATGTTGACGAAGCAAAGGCTAAAGAACTAGAGGAAAAATTTAAAACCCAGACCTTTACGTTTGATGATTTTGTTGAACAATTGCAGCAAGTGAAAAAAATGGGTCCTCTTGATGAAATTTTAAAAATGTTACCAGGTGCCGGCAAAATCAAAGGCTTAGACAATGTTAAAGTTGATGATAAGCAAATGGGACGTGTAGAGGCGATTATTTATTCGATGACGCCTGCTGAAAAGACGAATCCAGAAATTATTAACGGTAGCCGTAAAAAGCGCATAGCAAAGGGTTCTGGGACATCAATTCAAGAGGTAAATCGACTATTAAAGCAATTTGATGAAATGAAAAAAATGATGAAGCAAATGACAGGCATGGCAAGTGGCAAAGGCAAGAAAAAGATGAAACTACCAGGCTTCGATTCATTGTTTAAATAATAATTTATAGGTGTTAAGAAAAAACACTTTACAAACAACCTAAACATTGATAATATACTATCTTGTGTGAAACTTATTCGGAGGTGCTATTAAAATGGCAGTTAAAATTCGCTTAAAACGTATGGGAGCTAAAAAATCTCCTTTCTATCGTATCGTAGTTGCAGACGCTCGTTCACCACGTGACGGTCGTCAAATCGAAACAGTTGGTACTTACAACCCACTAACTCAACCAGCTACTGTAAACATCGATGAAGAGAAAGCTCTTAAATGGTTAACTGACGGTGCAAAACCATCAGATACAGTGCGTAACTTGTTCTCAGAACAAGGTATCATGGAAAAATTCCATAACCAAAAATTCAGTAAATAATCGGGGGCGACGTCTTTGAAGCAGCTGATTGAAGCAATCGTTTTACCGTTAGTCGATTATCCAGAAGAAGTTCGTATAGAGACGGATGAAAATGCAAATCGAATTGTTTATAAACTTTTTGTTCATCCAGAGGATCGAGGGAAAGTCATAGGCAAGCAAGGGCGAGTAGCGAAAGCGATTCGTACAATTGTTTATTCAGCGGCGGGTAGTCACCATCAAAAAAAGACCTACGTCGATATATTGGATTGATAGAAAAGATTTTCACGCTCTTTTACATGCAACAAGCACTGGAGAGTCCTGATCGGTATGTTTACATGCGCTTAGGAATTCAAAGTGGCTCTGAGGTAAAGCGTAAAATCTGGACTAAAAGGAAGGAGCTTGCCGGTTCCTTCCTTTTTTCATTATCATAATTATATTGAGAGGTAATTGAACATAATGACATTGAGGAAGACTGGTCAACGTCATAGCTATAACACCGTCCACCAAAAGTTACTCTGCTTCTTTAGGTGAAAGTGAGAGATGGTTACTTTTGATCTGGCTAGCTAGTAGCTTGACGTGGATGAGTTTATTTAGCATTTTTATACGAGGTGAGATTTGAATGGAATGGTTTAATGTAGGTCGTATTGTCAATACGCATGGTATCCGCGGTGAGGTGCGTATATTATCAACAACAGATTTTGAGGAAGAGCGCTTCGCAGTAGGAAATAAGCTTGCAGCGTTTAAAAAAGACGATAAAAAGCCAACATGGGTAACAATTGAATCAATGCGTCGTCATAAGAACTTTATTTTATTAACTTTTGAAGGAATGCATAACATCAATTTTGTTGAGCCTTTCAAAGAAGGCATGCTTAAAATTACGAAGGATCAATTGTCAGATGATTTATTAGAGGAAAATGAATATTTCTTCCATGATATAATTGGCTGTTCAGTTGTTTCTGAAGAAGGCGAAACAATCGGAGCAGTGACCGACATTCTTCAAACAGGTGCAAATGATGTGTGGGTAGTCAAAGGCGCTAAAAAAGAGCATTACATCCCGTATATCGAAGACATCGTTAAGGAAATTAATATTGATGAGAAGAAAATTGTGATATACGTAATGGAAGGCCTGCTATGATGAATATTCATGTGTTAAGTTTATTTCCTGATATGTTTACAGGTGTCTTTGGTGCATCAATATTAAAAAAAGCACAAGAAAAAGATGCTGTAAAGCTAGAAGTAACTGATATCCGTGAATATTCTGGTAACAAGCACAATCAAGTAGACGATTATCCGTATGGTGGTGGTGCGGGAATGGTGTTAAAACCAGAGCCGATGTTTAGCGCTGTCGAGGCCATTACTGAAGGGAAAAATCCCCGTATCATTTTGATGTGCCCACAAGGTGAGCGTTTTACTCAGAAAAAGGCAGAAGAGCTAGCTCAGGAAAAAGAACTAGTGTTTTTATGTGGCCATTACGAAGGCTATGACGAACGCATACGTCAGCACCTTGTCACAGACGAGATTTCAATTGGAGATTTCGTATTAACTGGTGGTGAGCTAGGAGCTATGACGGTTATAGATAGCGTTGTACGACTTCTTCCGGGGGTTTTAGGACAAGCGGATTCCCACATACAAGATTCGTTCTCAACGGGTCTTCTAGAGCACCCACATTATACACGACCTGCTGAATTTCGCGGAATGAAAGTACCTGATGTTTTACTGTCGGGCAATCACGCAAAGATTGAGCAATGGCGTGCGGAAGAATCGCTGAAAAGAACATTCGAGCGTCGTCCGGATTTATTCGAGAATTATCCATTAACAGACAAGCAAAAAATGTATGTAGAAAAACTTAAAAATAACAATAAAGATGCTTGATTGCTATCTATATTTATGATAACATCTATTCTGTACTTCTATGTGAAGTACTGAATTATGGTGTTCCGCTGTGGCATAGATTGCGTGCAAGAGCATCTGTCTAAGGAGAGAAAACAATGTCAAACATTATTACAGAAATTACAAAAGCTCAGCTTCGCACTGATCTACCAACTTTCCGTCCTGGTGATACTGTTAAGGTACACGTGAAAGTAGTAGAGGGTACTCGTGAACGTGTCCAAGTATACGAAGGTGTAGTAATTAAACGTCGTGGTGGCGGTATTAGCGAAACTTTCACAGTTCGTAAAATTTCTTATGGTGTAGGTGTTGAACGTACATTCCCTGTACACACACCAAAAATCGCTAACTTAGAAGTTGTACGTCGTGGTAAAGTACGTCGTGCTAAACTTTACTACCTACGTAACCTACGTGGTAAAGCTGCTCGTATTAAAGAAATTCGATAATTATGACTTGAAAGTGAGGAGCTTGTGTAACAAGCTCCTTTTCTTTTTGCTTGTCATCTTAAATAACTATCAACTAAAATGAGGATAGACAAGGGGGCATATCTCGATGGAAAAACAGGTGAAGGAAAAGAATGAACTATGGGAATGGACAAAGGCACTTCTAATTGCATTTGCGATTGCAGCGATTATTCGTTATTTTTTATTTACACCGATTGCAGTAGATGGCCAATCCATGATGCCAACCCTTGAAGATGGCGACCGTATGATTGTGAATAAAATTGGTTATAAAATAGGTGAACCAAAACGCTTTGATATTGTTGTATTTCATGCTCCTGAGAAGAAAAACTATATTAAACGTGTTATTGGGCTACCAGGAGAGACTTTGGAATATAAAAATGACCAATTATACATTAACGGTGAACCGATAGACGAGCCTTATTTAGATAACTATAAATCAAAAATTACAGAAGGTACTTTAACCGAGGATTTTACATTAAAAGATATTGATGTAAACCTAAAAGATAATGTAATTCCAGAAGGCTATGTTTTCGTTATGGGGGATAATCGTCGATACAGTAAGGACAGTCGTATTATTGGAGTCGTCGATCAGAAAGAGATTATTGGTAATACAAGTCTGATTTTCTGGCCGTATAGTGATATTAAAATTGTAAAGTAATTCTTGAAAGGGAGGGCTAAACACTCCCTTTTTCTTTTAGTGTAGGAGGTATAGATATGACTATACAATGGTTTCCAGGGCATATGGCAAAGGCCCGCAGAGAAGTAACAGAAAAATTAAAGCTTGTTGATATTATATTTGAATTAATAGATGCACGTTTACCTCTATCTTCCCGAAATCCGATGATAGACGAAGTGATTAATCAAAAACCGCGTCTTCTTATCTTAAATAAGTCAGATATGGCAGATGAGCAGGAAACACGTAAATGGGTTGAATACTTTGCGCAAAGGGGTCATAAGGCAGTAGCCATCAATTCTCTTGAAGGCAAAGGATTACAACAGGTTACAAAGGCTGCTCAAGAAATATTAAAAGAAAAATTTGAGCGTATGAAGTCACGTGGGATGAAGTCAAGAGCCATTCGTGCAATGATAGTCGGAATTCCGAACGTAGGGAAATCGACGCTAATTAATCGCCTAGCAAAGAAAAATATAGCAAAAACAGGGAATACTCCAGGGGTAACTAAGGCTCAGCAATGGATAAAGGTTGCGAAGGAGCTTGAATTACTCGATACGCCAGGTATTTTATGGCCGAAATTTGAAGATCAAGAAGTAGGCTATAAATTAGCCTTAACAGGTGCCATAAAGGATACTATAACGAATATGGAGGATTTGGCCGTTTATGGCCTACGCTTTTTATCCGTTCATTATCCGGCAAGAATGGAAGAACGCTATGGCTTCCAGTTTATACATGAAGATTTAGTTGAAACCTTTGATCATATTGGGAAACTTCGACGTGTTTTTGGTCCTGGAGGAGAAATTGATTATGATCAAGTAGCTCAACTAATTGTTCGAGATATTCGAGGATTACAATTAGGTAAACTAACCTTTGACTTTGTTAACGAACAGCTTGAAAAGGAAGCACAGCAGTAATAAGAAAAAAACTGTCATACTCACTTGAGAAGGTTGTGAGCATGGCAGTTTTTCTTTTAGGAATACTTTTTCTTGCCGATAAATGATATAGAGCGAGAAATTTATTAGATTGTATAGTTGTCTATTGAAAAAAGGAATACATATTTTACGAGACGGTCCTCTAATCACTAAGACAAAAACTGATCGGCTTCGTCAATAATTTGAGTAGAATGCTCAAAAGCAATTAGCAAAGATATATTAGAACGCAAACATTGGCTACGAACTGTTGATGTGGAACCAAAAGGGAGTAAGTAATATGAAAACAATTAAAGAGATTACAGCAGCATTGAAAGAAGCGGAGGAATGGCAGGATTGGATGACCACTGTAGCAACCGACGAACGAGCGGGAGTGCAAAAAGCTTGGCAAAGTTGGGAAAAGCGTCAGGAGAAAAAACAACAACTAGTAAAGGAACATCAAGCGAAAGTCGATTTTGACCAAAGCTATGGAGGGATAGGGGCACTCATTGCAGGGGTAGACGAAGCGGGGCGTGGACCGTTAGCAGGACCAGTAGTAACAGCTGCTGTTATTTTACCTGCAAACTGTGAGGCTTTAGTCGGATTAAATGATTCAAAGCAATTATCAAAAGATAAACGCAATAACTATGCTGCTTTAATAAAAGAGCATGCATTAAGTTATTTTATCCATTTCCAATCAGCACAACAAATCGATGAATTAAATATTTATGAAGCGACGAAGCAATCGATGAAAACAAGTGTAGAATCGTTATCTATTAAACCTAATTATGTGCTAGTTGATGCTATGACGCTGCCAATCTCTATTCCGCAGGATTCAATCATTAAAGGGGACGCGAAAAGCTTGGCTATTGCAGCTGCATCAATATTGGCGAAAACGGCTCGAGATGGTTATATGGATCAATTGGACGAAGAATTCCCTATGTATGGTTTTGCTCAGCACGCAGGGTATGGAACAAAGCAGCATTTAAAAGCACTTGAAGAGTTCGGTCCAACTATTCATCATCGCAAGTCATTTGAGCCGATAAAGTCAATGCTTTAACTTGTTTCAGCAAATGTTTTATGTAGCGAAAGCAAAGAGGCAGCTACAATTGTTTTGTGTAGCGAAAGCAAAGCGGCAGCTACAAATATATATTGTGCAAACATCCGCTGAAATAAGTTAATGCTCCGGCGGATGTCATTTTGAAAACATAATAGCAAATAAAAAATAAAAGGCACATCAGCAAAAATGACATTTGTTAAAACGTATATCATGTGGATAAGTTGATTTCCGCTCCGACTGGACGCCCCCAGGAAAGCGCCCAGTCGGAGCGGAAATCAACCCCACGTAAAAAAAGGACGCCAATTACGCCAAGGAGTAATTGATGAAAGGAGTACGTATATGACAGCCACATCTTTTAATCCGATTCAAATGCAACAAACTGCTTTAAGCTCAGCTAATCAGCCACTTACTTTAAAACAAGGACAAGTATTTCAAGGAACAATCAAACAATTATATCCAGATCAAATGGCGGAAATACAAGTTGGCCATCAGAAGTTTATTGCTAAACTCGAAGTACCACTAAAAGCAGGCGATGCCCATTTCTTTCAAGTAACTGGTACAAGCCCACAAACAGAACTAAAGGTTGTTACGGGTCCCATGACGCAAACGGCTTCCCAAAGTCAACAAATTAATCAGTTACTTGAATCAATGAATTTGCCAAAAACAACTGAAATGCAGCAGCTTTTAGCTCATTTTATGAAAGCACAGCTACCGATATCAAAAGAGCAGCTGATGCAGGCAGAAATGTGGTTAAAGGCATTACCAGAAGGCATTACTAAAATGGATGCCCTGCAAGCCATTCAAAAAATGGTGGAGTTTAAAATGCCGATGACAAATGATGTTTTTCAAGCTCTTATGAGTGGACAAAAAACTAATGGCATGATTTCCGTAATGGAAAACTTTACGCAACTTTTAACGAAGGATATAGCTTTACCAGAAAACCTTAAGCAAAATCTAATGCAACAGGTACAGGCAATTGCAAAGCCTTTTGAAGTAGAAACAGGTAGTTTAGTACTTGCCAAGTCTATACAAATATTAACGAATAATGCGGCTTCTATGAGTGACAAGATTCAAGCCATGAATATTTTAAAGGAGGCAGGGATACTTCCTCAGCAGGCGACCTTGCAAAACTGGTCAAGCCTTAGCGATGTAAAGTCTATCCAGCCAAATCAGCTTCAACAGGCTGGAGAAGTTATTCAAACCATTTTAACGACAAAATCTGACAATATAAATCATCTTGTTGACCAGCTTAAATCATGGACAGCAAATCAAAGCTTGTTAACCGATGGACAAAAGCAGTCATTAAATCAACTTATCGATCGATTTAATCAGCTACCAGCAACTAAACAAACTCTAGAGATTTTTGCAAAACAGATGCAAGAACAACTTATAAAAGCGTTTGCAGAAAATTCTACGGAGCGTTTGTTTACACAAGACGCCAATGCTCTTTCAGTGAAGGACCATTTATTATCCCTTCTAAAGAATGAAGCAACTTCTCCGCTACAAAACGAAGCATTCATGCGAAGTCTTATGAAAAATAGTGTTGAATCCCCGCAATCAATGATTCAGCAGATTGTTACACAAGCAGATGCTCATGTACAAAATTCTATGGACAGTAAAGCAATGGAACATGCACTTAAAACGGTATTAAAAAATCTAGGAGTTAGCTATGAAGCGACACTTAGTAATAAGTCAGCAGATTTACAGGAGATTGCACATCAGTTAAAACCTCAGCTACATACATTATTGCAGGAAACACACCTTACTCCTCAGCTAAAGGAAGCTGCCGAAATGTTAATGGCACGTATGAACGGCATGCAGCTAGCATCAGGGGAGAATGGCCATCAGCACCAGCTTATTATGCAAGTACCATTGGAATTCTTCGGCAAGAAAATGGATGCAACATTACAGTGGAATGGACGCATGAAGGAAGATGGTAAAATTGATGCCAATTATGCGCGTATATTATTTTATTTACAAATGGAATCTATGAAAGAGACGGTTATTGATATGCAGGTTCAAAATCGTGTAGTTTCTGTGACAGTATTTAATGAAAATAATGATATTATTCCGCTTGCAGAACCACTAAAAGCAGCATTAAAAATAGGCCTAGCTGAAAAAGAGTATCAACTTTCAGGTGTTTTTATTAAGCAATTTGAAAAAGCCCAACCTGAAAAAAAACCTGTAGTAGAACAGCAGGAGGAACATAGTGGGGTGGATTTTCGCATATGAGTGAAGAAAAATTTACTCGAAAAGAGGCTATCGCTCTCACGTATAAGTTAGGACGTTTTGATAGTCCAACAGTCGTAGCAAAAGGAAAAGGGAAAACAGCAGAAAATATATTAGCACGCGCGAATGAGCACGATGTCCCGATTTATGAGGATCCTAACCTTGTTCAATTACTTGGACAATTAGATTTAAATGAGTCAATTCCGGAAGAATTGTACGAAGCTGTCGCTGAGGTATTTGCATTTATATATCGATTAGATCAACAACATGCGCAAAAATACAGAAAAAACAAAGAATTCTGATTTTCATAAAAATCTGTTTTAGTACACGAAACAGAAGAAAGTGTCATATTAAAAGATAAAAAATGAATAAAAGACAAAGTGTAGACTTTATCAGAATCTTTAGTTAGAATAGATTATGTTAGTAAAACAATTTTATGCAAATGTTTGATGGGAGGATGTATTATGAATATCCATGAATATCAAGGGAAAGAGATTCTTAGAAAATATGGTGTAGCTGTACCAAACGGAAAAGTTGCTTTTTCCCCTGATGAAGCAGTGAAAGTAGCGAAGGAACTTGGCTCTAACGTGACAGTAGTCAAGGCGCAAATTCATGCAGGTGGACGCGGTAAAGCGGGTGGCGTAAAAATCGCTAAAAACCTTGACGAGGTGCGTACATATGCAAAAGAATTAATAGGTAAAATTTTAGTAACTCATCAAACAGGTCCTGAGGGAAAAGAAATAAAACGCTTATATATTGAAGAGGGTTCTGATATTCAAAAAGAATACTATTTAAGTTTAGTATTAGACCGCGCAACATCCCGTGTAACAATGATGGGGTCTGAAGAGGGCGGCATGGATATTGAGGAAGTAGCAGAATCACATCCAGAAAAAATCTTCAAAGAAGTTGTGGATCCTGTTATTGGGTTAACAGGTTTCCAAGCACGTCGTATGGCGTTTAATATGAATATTCCAGCTAACCTAGTAGGGAAAGCTGTTAAATTAATGCTAGGCTTGTATCAAGCATTTATCGACAAGGATGCTTCTATTGTAGAAATAAATCCACTTGTTGTAACTGGACAAGGTGAAGTTTTGGCATTAGATGCTAAATTTAATTTCGATGCAAATGCGTTGTATCGTCATAAAGATATTGTCGAATTACGTGATTTTGATGAAGAAGATCCAAAGGAAATCGAAGCATCAAAATATGACCTTAGCTATATTTCACTAGATGGTAACATTGGCTGTATGGTTAATGGAGCTGGTCTTGCTATGGCTACAATGGACACAATTAGCTATTATGGCGGAAGCCCCGCTAACTTCCTAGATGTAGGTGGCGGTGCAACGGCTGAAAAAGTAACAGAAGCTTTCAAAATTATCCTTTCTGATCCACATGTAAAAGGCATTTTCGTAAACATTTTTGGCGGAATTATGAAATGTAACATTATTGCTGAGGGTGTTGTAACAGCTGCCAAAGAAATTGGCTTAGCTGTGCCGTTAGTTGTACGTTTAGAAGGTACAAATGTAGAACTTGGAAAAGAGATTTTAAATGCATCTGGTTTAAACATCGTTGCAGCAGATTCAATGGCTGACGGTGCACAAAAAATTGTGGGACTAGTAGGCTAAGGAAGGCAGGGAGAACAATGGCTGTATTTATAGATAAAGATACGAAGGTAATTGTACAAGGGATTACGGGCGAAACAGCGCTTTTCCATACGAAGCAAATGCTTGAGTATGGTACTAAAATTGTAGCTGGTGTAACACCAGGTAAAGGTGGTCTTGAAATCGAAGGAGTGCCTGTATTTAACACTGTAGTGGAAGCTGTAGCTGCAACAGGCGCAACAACTTCAGTTATTTATGTACCTGCTCCATTTGCTGCAGATGCTATTTTAGAGGCTGTTGATGCTGAATTAGAATTAACAATCTGTATTACTGAACATATTCCTGTCCTTGATATGGTTAAGGTTAAACGTTATATGGAAGGTAAAAAGACACGTCTAGTAGGTCCAAACTGTCCAGGTGTTATTACGGCAGATGAATGTAAGATTGGTATTATGCCAGGTTATATCCATACGAAAGGGCATGTAGGAGTTGTTTCTCGCTCTGGTACGCTAACATACGAAGCCGTACACCAATTAACACAAGCTGGTATTGGTCAAACTACAGCTGTAGGTATCGGTGGAGACCCTGTCAATGGTACAAACTTTATCGATGTTTTGGAAGCGTTCAACAACGATCCAGAAACATATGCAGTTGTGATGATTGGGGAAATAGGAGGTACTGCTGAAGAAGAAGCGGCTGAGTGGATTAAAGCGAATATGACGAAACCTGTCGTTGGTTTTATCGGTGGACAAACAGCGCCTCCAGGAAAACGTATGGGTCACGCTGGTGCTATTATCTCAGGTGGTAAAGGAACAGCGGCAGAGAAAATTAAGGCAATGAATGCTGCTGGTATTGAAGTAGCAGAAACGCCATCTGTCATTGGTGACACACTTATTAAAGTAATTAAAGAAAAAGGGCTATACGAAAAGTGTAAAACCCATTAAAATGGAAGATGTAGCACATTGTGGCTACATCTTTTTCTTTAACTTCTTTCAGCGGGTGTTTGGACATCCGCTGAAAGAAGTTAAAGCCTCCGGCGGATGTCATGGAATCAGAAAGGAGTTCTTAGGGGATGTTAGCCTAAAATCATCGCATCCATGCGATAACGGCTAACTGACCTGCATCGGTAAAAGCGCCACGTCCTGTGGCATTACCGAAATGACCGACATCGTGTCGGCCCTCGTGCAGGCCTAAGCACAAAGCAGATTCCAGACGCAATTATGCCGAGGCATAATTGATTTAGACACGGCTTTACTATGCTTTTAATGGAAATGTGTCAAAAGATGAAATTTCTAACTCCTACTTACTTTTAAAAAAACCTTTCCTAAAAAAGCTGTGTCATTAAAAAATGCGGTCATTTAATTTCTTCTATATAAAAGGAGGTTTTTAGATGATTTTTTCAGTCGATACACAGAGATTACTAGCTTTACATTATATATACCCATTACCACTTCAAAAACTTCAGCAATTATTGTCCCCGGTGGATATACTAAGTTATTTTGAAGAAGCGCCCCCCTACGAGATTGCAAAAGCACTGCAAATATCATCACACAAAGCATTAGATTTATCTCGTAGCTTTCGACAAAATATGACATTGTCGTTTGAAAAAGCTTATGAACGGGCCGATATTTCCCCTATACCTTTTCATCATCCTTTTTACCCGGCGCAATTATTTGAAATATCCAGTCCACCTACTGTATTGTATGTGAAAGGTCGGTATTCTCTATTAACGAACGACAAACAAGTAGCTATTATAGGCTCTAGAAAGGCTACAGCTTATACAAAAACTGCGATGGACCTAATTGTTCCGCCTCTTGTTGAAGACGGATATACTGTTGTAAGCGGGCTTGCAAGAGGGGCGGATACGATAGCTCATGAGACGACTATAAAAGTTGGAGGTTCCACAATTGCAGTGCTTGGACACGGGTTTAATTATATATACCCTAAGGAAAACCAGTCTCTTGCTGGGCATATGGCGGAGCATCAGTTACTTGTCACAGAGTATCCTCCATATATGAAGCCTGAGAAATGGCATTTTCCTATGCGTAACCGAATAATTAGCGGATTGTCCAAAGCTTTAGTTGTAACCGAAGCAGCATTAAGAAGTGGAACGCTTATTACAACAGAATATGCATTAGAACAAGGAAAAGATGTATTTGTTGTACCGGGTCCAATTAATGCGGAGCAATCAAAAGGCACAAATAAACTACTATTAGAAGGAGCCATTCCAGTGTGCAATGGTCACGAAATCGTTGAAACACTTGCGCTCTTTTCTAACAAAAATTGAAAAAAAGTTGCATTATCTTAAAATCTGTTATACATTTTGCAACAGGTAACTTAAAAAATTAGCAATGGACCTCGCTAAGGGGGAGACATAGATGGCGGATTATTTAGTGATTGTAGAATCACCAGCAAAAGCAAAAACAATTGAACGATATTTAGGGAAAAAATATAAAGTAAAGGCGTCTATCGGGCATGTTCGTGATCTACCACGTAGCCAAATGGGCGTTAGTCCTGAAAATAATTATGAACCTAAATATATTACGATTCGTGGTAAAGGGCCTGTTTTACAGGACTTAAAGTCTGCGGCTAAAAAAGTGAAGAAAGTCTTTCTAGCAGCCGATCCAGACCGCGAGGGAGAAGCGATTGCTTGGCACCTTGCGACTGCGTTAAATATTGATATTCATTCAGATTGTCGTGTCGTTTTTAATGAAATTACAAAAGATGCGATTTTAGAATCTTTTAAAAATCCACGTCCTATTAATATGGATTTAGTAGATGCACAGCAAACACGTCGTATATTGGACAGACTTGTTGGTTATAACATTAGTCCGATTCTTTGGAAAAAGGTTAAAAAGGGATTATCAGCAGGACGAGTACAATCTGTAGCACTACGCATGATTATTGATCGTGAAAATGAAATTAAAAACTTCCAACCGGAAGAATATTGGACAATTGAAGGTTCATTTGAAAAAGGTAAGAAAACGTTCGATGCACTTTATTATGGTGATGGCAAAGAAAAAATTAAATTAACAAATGAAGAACAAGTAAAATCTATTTTAAAAAATGTTAAAGGTACAAGTTTTGAAGTTGTCAATGTATCCAAAAAAGAACGTAAACGAAATGCAGCACCTGCTTTTACAACATCTTCTTTACAGCAAGAGGCCGCACGTAAGTTAAATTTCCGTGCTAAAAAAACGATGATGCTTGCGCAACAATTATATGAAGGTATTGATATTGGTAAAAAAGAGGGGACAGTCGGTTTAATCACGTATATGCGTACCGATTCTACACGTGTTTCGGATACAGCAAAAACAGAGACAATTGCCTACATTGAATCCAAATACGGCAAAGAATTCATCTCCACAGAGACGAAGCAGGCTAAAAAAGCATCGAATGCACAAGATGCCCATGAGGCCATTCGTCCAACTAGTACGATGCGAACTCCAGATGAATTAAAAGCAGTGCTTAGTCGCGACCAATTGCGCTTATATCGTTTAATTTGGGAGCGCTTTATCGCTAGTCAGATGGCGCCGGCCGTACTTGATACAGTTGCTGTTGATCTACAAAATGGTGATGTTTTATTCCGTGCAAACGGCTCACAAGTTAAATTTGCAGGCTTTATGAAGCTATATATTGAGGGTACAGATGATCAAACAGAAGAAACAACCAAGCTTCTACCTGAAATGGAAGTTGGCGATCAAGTAAAATCTCTTGAAATTGAGCCAAAGCAACATTTTACACAGCCACCACCACGTTATTCAGAGGCGCGTCTTGTGAAAACAATGGAAGAGTTAGGTATAGGGCGCCCGTCCACATATGCACCGACCCTCGATACAATTCAGCGCCGTGGCTATGTCGTATTAGATGCAAAGCGATTTATGCCGACAGAGCTAGGAGAAATCGTGCACCAACTCGTACTTGAGTTTTTCCCTGATATCATAAATATCGAATTCACAGCACAAATGGAGCAAGATTTGGATGATATTGAAGAAGGCGATCGTCAGTGGAAAGAAGTTGTACATGAGTTTTATAAGGATTTTGAGGTCCATGTAAAATATGCAGATGAGGCTATGGAAAAGGTCGTTATAAAAGATGAACCGGCTGGCGAGGATTGTGAGCTTTGTGGATCTCCAATGGTCTTTAAGCTTGGACGATATGGGAAATTTATGGCTTGTTCAAACTTCCCAGATTGCCGCAATACAAAAGCTATTATGAAACCTATTGGCGTAAAATGTCCTTCCTGTGAAACAGGCGAAATTGTAGAACGAAAGAGTAAAACAAAGCGTTTATTCTATGGTTGCAATCAGTATCCTGAGTGTGAATTTGTTTCTTGGGATAAGCCAATTAGTAGACCATGTCCGAAATGTAATGCATTATTAGTAGAGAAAAAAATTAAAAAAGGTGTCCAAATTCAGTGTACGAAATGTGACTATGAAGAGACACCTACTCAATGATAGAAAGATGGTAAGAACATGACTGAACAAGTAGTAAATGTAATAGGCGCAGGTCTTGCAGGCAGTGAGGCTGCTTGGCAAATTGCTCAACGTGGTGTGAAAGTTAGACTTTATGAAATGCGCCCAGTAAAGCAAACACCAGCTCACCATACTGATAAATTTGCAGAGCTTGTTTGTTCGAACTCACTACGTGCAAATGGATTAACAAATGCCGTAGGTGTGATTAAAGAAGAAATGCGTATGTTAGATTCTGTTATTATGAAGGCAGCAGATGCATGTTCAGTACCAGCAGGCGGTGCATTAGCAGTGGATCGTCATGAGTTTGCGGGCTATGTGACAGACTCAGTGAAAAACCATCCTCTTGTGGAAGTAATTCATGAAGAAGTCACTGAAGTTCCAGAAGGTATTACGGTTATTGCCACAGGTCCACTAACATCGAAAGCTTTAGCTGAAAAAATTCAAGGCTTAACAGGTTTAGATTATTTATATTTCTATGATGCAGCAGCACCAATTATTGAAAAAGATAGCATCGATATGGAAAAGGTTTATTTAAAATCTCGTTACGATAAAGGGGAAGCAGCTTATTTAAACTGTCCTATGACAAAGGAAGAATTTGATCGTTTCCGTCAAGCGTTAATCGAAGCTGAGGTTGTGCCATTAAAAGAATTTGAAAAGGAAATTTACTTTGAAGGTTGTATGCCAATCGAAGTAATGGCTGCTCGCGGGGAGAAAACAATGTTATTTGGACCGATGAAGCCAGTAGGTCTAGAGGATCCAAAAACAGGAAAACGACCTTATGCTGTTGTCCAATTACGACAAGATGATGCAGCAGGAACTCTTTACAATATCGTTGGCTTCCAAACACATTTAAAATGGGGACCACAGAAAGAAGTATTGCAATTAATTCCGGGATTAGAGAATGTTGAAATCGTTCGTTATGGAGTAATGCATAGAAACACGTTCATTAATTCGCCGAAGGTTTTAGAGAAAACTTATCAGCTTCGCGAGCAAAAAAATATTTTCTTTGCTGGTCAAATGACAGGTGTCGAAGGATATGTTGAATCAGCTGGTAGCGGATTAATTGCTGGTATTAATGCGGCTCGATTAGCATTAGGACAAGAACAACTTATCTTCCCATTCGAAACGGCTTTAGGAAGTATGGCGCGTTATATAACAGAAGCACAATCGAAAAACTTCCAGCCAATGAACGTTAACTTCGGCATTTTCCCTGAACTACCACCAGGACGTCGTTCGAAACCAGAGCGTGCAGAAATGCATGCTACACGCGCAATAAACACAATTCGTAATTTTGTGAATTCACAAACAATTTGATTGCAAAAAGCCTCTAAAAGTTGATATACTCTTAGAGGCTTTTTCTTTTTTGTAGGCAAAATGCTAATTTACACGTATTTTATTATTTTGTATGGAGATTTTCTCAAAATATAAACATTTCCACTTGCTATATGATGAAGATAGGTATAGTGTCAGTATGTATGTTTATCTACATTAACGATACCCAAAGTGACACACTAAAGAGGATAAACGAAATTGTACATCCTTTTATTGGCAAGTGTAAGTAATTTTGGCTCATCAGCCGTAATTTGAGAAGGTTATTAATTATCATTTGGTGGTGAATCTTTTAATGTTAGTTTCGTCCCAAGATGCACTTGAGCAGTTTATGCTTTATATTCAAATTGAAAAAAACTTCTCTGTTCATACAGTGCGAGAATATGAATCGGACCTACTAGATTTTTTAGCGTTTTTGCAAGCAGAAGGTGTAAATGATTTAGCTAGTGTTGAGTATATACATGCACGTCTTTATGTAACAAAGTTGTACGATGAAAAGAGAGCAAGGTCATCTGTATCAAGGAAAATCTCCTCAATACGCTCTTTCTTTCGCTTTCTAAATAGACAGTACGGATTAGATGATGGGGCATTTCGATCACTTTATCACCCCAAAAAAGAATCGCGCTTACCAAGTTTTTTCTACGAAGAAGAATTGAAGCAGCTATTTGATGCGAATGTTGGCGATGATTTGAAATCATTAAGAAATATGGCTATATTAGAGCTGTTATATGCGACAGGTATTCGTGTAAGTGAGCTTACCTCAATTCAAGTAGAAGATGTTGATTTCCATTATTCAATTATTAGGGTAATGGGAAAAGGGCGAAAAGAACGTATTATTCCATTCGGGCAATTTGCGAGTTTAGCTATGCAGGATTACATAGAGCAAGCTCGTCCACGATTGATGAAAAACACAAGTCATCAGCAATTGTTTGTCAACATGCGCGGTGGGGAACTTACTCCTCGAGGTGTACGTCATATTTTAACTGAAATGATTGATAAGGCCTCGCTCCATACGAAAATATACCCACATATGCTTCGCCATACTTTTGCTACACATTTATTGAATAATGGCGCAGATTTACGTACGGTGCAGGAGTTATTAGGCCACGCTCATTTAACTTCTACACAAGTTTACACACATGTAACAAAAGAGCATCTTCGTCAGACATATATGAATGCTCATCCAAGGGCATAATAAGCTAAGGAGGAAGGCAAATGGGACAAATTCATGCGACAACGATATTTGCAGTTCATCATAATGGAGGTTGCGCTATGGCAGGTGATGGTCAAGTAACCCTGGGGAATGCGGTTGTAATGAAGGGTACAGCAAGGAAGGTCAGACGTCTGTTTAATGGGCAGGTGCTTGCCGGATTTGCAGGATCGGTTGCCGATGCTTTTACACTTTTTGAAATGTTTGAAGGAAAGTTAAATGAATACAATGGTAACTTACAACGTGCAGCGGTAGAAGTTGCAAAGCAATGGCGCGGTGATAAAATGCTACGTCAATTAGAGGCCATGCTACTTGTAATGGATAAAAGTACACTCCTTCTTGTTTCAGGTACTGGAGAAGTGATTGAACCGGATGATGGAGTTTTGGCAATTGGTTCTGGGGGTAATTATGCATTATCAGCAGGTCGTGCTCTGAAAAAATATGCTGGTGATACAATGTCTGCTCGTGAAATTGCAGAGGCAGCATTAGAAACCGCTGCTGAAATCTGTGTGTTTACGAATCATAATATTATCGTGGAGGCGCTTATCTAATGACAAAAAATAATTTAACGCCAAGACAAATTACTGAGCATTTGGATCGTTATATCGTTGGACAAAATGAAGCGAAACGAGCGGTAGCTATTGCGCTACGTAATCGATATCGACGCTCACTGTTAAGTGATGAGATGAAGGCTGAAGTAATTCCGAAAAATATTTTGATGATTGGACCAACAGGTGTCGGAAAAACAGAAATTGCTCGAAGAATTGCAAAGCTAACAAATGCACCATTTGTGAAAGTAGAAGCAACGAAGTTTACAGAAGTAGGGTACGTTGGACGCGACGTAGAATCAATGGTACGTGATGTAGTAGAAGCTTCTCATCGTCTTGTAAAAGAAGAAATGATGGAGTCTGTGAAGGACCAAGCAGAAGAATTAGCAAACGAAGCTATCGTTAAGTTATTGGTTCCTTCTTTACGAAAAAAACAATCCATGCAAAATCCATTTGAAATGTTATTTGGTGGGAAAGAACAGCAAGCCAATGACGATTCCTCTGAAGAAACTGAAGTACGCTCCAAACGTGCGCAAATCGCTATCGATTTACGTAATGGCAAATTAGAAAATGAATGGGTTACAGTTGAAGTAACGGAACAAAATTCTTCTATTTTTGATGCATTACAAGGAACGGGCATGGATATGTCTTCAAACAGTGGCATGCAGGATATGCTATCTAGTTTGATGCCTAAAAAGCAAAAGAAACGCCGTGTACAAGTGAAAGACGCGCGCCGTATTTTAACAATCGAGGAAGCGAATAAGCTCATAGATGCAGATGAAGTTGCACAAGAAGCCATTACAAGAGCTGAACAGTCAGGCATTATTTTTATTGATGAAATTGATAAAATCGCTAGTAAGGAAGGTAACTCCGCTGCGAATGTATCACGTGAAGGTGTACAACGCGATATTCTGCCAATCGTTGAAGGTTCTACTGTAACGACGAAGTACGGTGCTGTAAAAACAGACTTTATGCTTTTCGTTGCTGCTGGAGCATTTCATATGTCAAAGCCGTCAGATTTAATTCCTGAATTGCAAGGCCGATTCCCGATTCGAGTAGAGCTTGAAAAATTAACGAAACAAGATTTTGTACGTATTTTGAAAGAGCCAGATCAATCGCTTATTTTGCAATACAAGGCATTATTAGAAACAGAAGGCGTGGAAATAAACTTTACAGAAGACGCGATTGAGCGAATTGCAGAAATTGCAACCGAGGTTAATCAGGAGACTGATAATATTGGAGCTCGTCGTTTGCACACAATTTTAGAACGTTTATTGGAAGAATTATCGTTTGAAGCTGCAGAAATTGCACCTGCAAATATTCCGATCAATGCTGCATATGTAGATCAAAAGCTTGCGGGTATAGTAAAAAACAAAGATTTGTCACAGTTTATATTGTAAGATAAGGCTGAATAGTTTCATTCAGTTGTAAAAAACTTTAGAATATTAAGTAAATACTCTTCGGATTATTTATAGGAGGAACATATAATGAATTTATTAGAAAAAACACGTAAAATTAACTCGATGCTTCAAGCATCTGCTGGTAAGCCAGTAAACTTTAAAGAAATGGCAGATACATTAGGAGATATTATAGACAGTAATGTTTATATTGTAAGCCGTAAAGGGAAGCTTTTAGGCATTTCAATTCACCAACAAATTGAAAATGAACGTATGAAAAAGATGTTCGAAGAGCGTCAATTCCCAGAAGAATATACACATAGCTTGTTTACAATTTCTGAAACATCTTCAAACTTAGATATTCATGACGAACATACTGCTTTCCCAGTTGAAAACAAAGAGTTATTCCAAAATGCATTAACAACGATTGTACCGATTGTTGGTGGTGGTGAGCGTCTAGGTACATTAATTCTTGCTCGTTTATCTTCACAATTCGAGGATGATGATTTAATTTTAGCTGAGTATGGTGCAACAGTAGTTGGTATGGAAATTTTACGTGAGAAATCTGAGGAAATTGAAGAGGAAGCCCGTAGCAAAGCTGTTGTACAAATGGCAATTAACTCTCTTTCATACAGTGAGTTAGAGGCTATTGAACATATCTTTGAAGAGCTTGACGGACATGAAGGCTTACTTGTTGCTTCTAAAATTGCAGACCGAGTTGGCATTACACGTTCAGTGATCGTAAACGCATTACGTAAACTAGAATCTGCAGGTGTAATCGAATCTCGCTCTCTAGGTATGAAAGGTACTTACATTAAAGTGCTAAACGATAAATTCTTAAATGCATTAGCTGAAATTAAAATGAAATAATATAAAACGTCCTTTATGGAACGGTGTAAGGCATCTGGAATAATATTGTTCCAGATGCCTTTTAACTTCTTTCAGCGGCTTTCCAAACATCCACTGAAATAGAAGAACTCAGTCTAAGAACGCCACGTCCTGTGTCAACGACTGAGTGACCAACATCACGTTGGCCCAAAGCCTCCGGCGGATGTCACGGAAATCGGAAAGGAGTGCTTAGAGGATGTTAGCCTAAAATCATCGCATCCATGCGATAACGGCTAACTGACCTGCATCGGTAAAAACGCCACGTCCTGTGGCATTGCCGAAATGACCGACATCGTGTCGGCCCTCGTGCAGGCCTAAGCACAAAGCCGATTCCGGACGCAATTATGCCGAGGCATAATTGATAGTGTGTTGAAAAACAAAATGGCGAAGGAAATCTTTATGAATACTGTGGCCCTTTTATTTCCGTTCCAGGTTGCTCACTTTCCTCTGACGAGCGCAGAGGCGCTTCCTCGTTTTTTGTCGCTACGTTAGCATTGTGCTTTCACACGTAAAACCCCTAAAAAAGCGCTCAGTCGGTACGGCTATTTCCCCCCTTCGTTTGCGTGAAAGGTTATACTTTAGATACCTAAATTTCATAGGTAACATGTAGGCAGCTGGAATATTTGTGTTTCAGCTGCCTTTTTGAACTCTTTCATAATTCGATGAGAATTCGACAAAATTTTCAGCTGATTGACATTGCATCTAATTATGTCAAACTATGATATAGTACTAAATAGTGGGGAGAATCATCTATGTTTTATTCTTTTTCTTCATCTCCTGTAGGTAAGATTTCAACCATCATAGACGCTATTATTATTGCTTTCTCCCTAGATTAGATTTTTAGAATACACATTACTTATTGCATAAATCAAGAAAACAGATACTCCTATTGTTACTTATAAGACAGTCTAGAATCGCTATTCAGAATTTTTTGCCATATTTTAAGCTCAACTATAAGTAGTAAAAAGGAACTCTAATTTAGACACTGTGTCTACTGTTGTTTTGTTAATAAAAGGAAAAAAACCAATCCCAAAACCGTAAACACTGTTGGAATAGTGTAAATTGACTAGAAGTGAGTTTGGTTGCTTGAAGCCATGCGGCGCAAGGGGTACAGAAGTATTGTCCTGGTTATTTGTGAATAAAAATAGGGCATATATACTACTAGAAAATGACAAAAGACAATAGACACTACGTATCATCTTAATTACAATTGTATTATTGGATAAAATAAGAAGTACATAAATGAGGTGAATGTTTTGGATTTGTTTGGAGGAACTATTAGTAGCCTGGAAAACGGACTTTCCTATGCAACTTTGAATCATAAAACGATCGCTAATAACATTGCGAATGTCGATACGCCGAACTATAAGGCGAAAAGTGTAAGTTTTAAAGATATGTTGGAGAAAGAACAACAAATGTCAATTTCGGCATATCGTACTGATAGTAGACATTATGATTTCGAGATTCGACAATCTACGCCTGGTGTGAATAATATTAATGGCTTACGTTATCGAAATAACGGTAATGGCGTGGATATGGATGCTGAACAGGCGAAGCTTGCGGAAAATCAAATTTATTACAACGCATTAATTGAACGTATGAACGGTAAATTAAATACATTAAATACTGTTATTAAAGGAGGTAGGTAATAGATGTCTATTTTTCATGGAATGAATACCACTGCCTCAGCTTTAACGGCACAGCGTTTACGAATGGATGTCATTTCTTCAAATATGACAAACATGGATTCAACGCGTGCTAAACAAGTGAATGGGCAGTGGGAACCATATCGCCGGAAGTCTGTGACATTAACAGCGCAAGAGGGACAGTTTTCAAAGTTCTTTAATGTCGCACTTGGTAAAAACGCAAAAAGTGTCGTTGGTAACGGCGTAAAAGTTACACAAATAAAAGAAGATACAGAAACACCTTTCAAACTTGTGTATGATCCAACTCATCCCGATGCGAATGCAGATGGCTATGTAAATATGCCAAATGTAGATCCATTAAAAGAAATGGTAGATTTAATGTCAGCCACTCGTTCCTACGAGGCAAACGTAACTGTATTGAATGCAAATAAATCCATGCTGACAAAGGCTTTAGAGATTGGAAGATAAATAAGAAGAAAGGAAGATACATAATGATAATTTCGTCCGTTTCACAAATGACACCTATGCAGGTTGTAAATGAAACAAATAAACTTAACACGACACCTTATGAAGCACAACAGAGCTTTGCGAACTCGTTAAAAGAAGCAATATCGAAAGTTAATGATCAACAAATTACTTCTGACAATCTTACTCAAAAGTTAATTAATGGTGGGGATGTAGAGTTGCACGAAGTGATGATTGCATCACAAAAGGCGAGCATTACATTAAATGCAACAATTGAAGTTCGCAATAAGGTGATTGAAGCTTACCAAGAAATAATGCGAATGAGTGTCTAACTTTATTTGAACTAGTGATACATTCACTATTGCAGTAAAGAATATATCCCATAATTTATACTTTATTTTAATGAACGATTGATGTGGAGGCTAGGTGACTCCTTAGGGGTCATGTTACAGATAATACCCAGTAGCGAGACAATAGAGAAATGAAGGTTAAAAGCATCACGTCCTGTGATAATACCTTCGTGACCAACATCCTGATGGCCCCAAGCGGCTCATCGGACGCCCCCAGGAAAGCGCCCAGTCGGAACGGAAATCAACCCATTATGGTGATAATAATGATTGAATGTTATGGGATATCACTGTTTTCGCGAATTATTAGATGGATAGGTTATTCACTATAACCGGAGGATTCATAATGAATGAACGATTGACGAAAATAAAAAACGACACCAGCCAATTTTGGACAAGTCGCAGTAAAAAACAAAAAATTGTGATGATTGGTTCAGTATTAGGGATTATAGCACTTGCTACCGTTATTACAATTTTTGCTACAAAAACTACATATGTACCACTTTATAAGGATTTATCGACAAGAGAAATCGGACAAGTGAAGGAAGCGCTAGACACCCAAGGTGTAAAGTATGAAATTGCACCGGGAGGGACATCGATTTCAGTACCTGAAGAACAAGTAGATTCATTGTTAGTGCAGATGGCATCGGAAGGATATCCGCAATCAGGATCGATTGATTACTCTTTTGCCAATAGCTCTGGGTTTGGTATGACAGATAATGAGTTCAATCTATTAAAAAAAGCAGCGACTGAAACAGAAATTGCAAAGCTTATTAAAAATCTAGATGGTGTAAAAGATGCAAAGGTAATGATTAACGTTCCTGAAGAGGGCGTTTTCTTAAAAGATGTAAAAGAAGAAGCGACAGCATCTATTGTTTTGAACACAGACCCTGGCTATAAATTTACAGAGCAACAAATTGCCACTATGTACAACTTAGTAGCAAAAAGTATTCCGAATTTAAACACAGATAACATTGTTATTTCTAACCAATTCTCCGAGTACTTTGATCTGCATGCCGCAACTGCTGATGGTACTTCAACAACGACAGCAGAAGGTCAGTTACAAGCGAAGAAATTGGTTGAGCGTGACCTACAACGTCAAGTTCAAAATATGCTAGGTACGCTTATGGGACAAGACAAAGTAATAGTTTCTGTGACAACAGACATTGATTTCAAAAAGGAAAATCGTGAAGAAAACCTAGTTTTGCCGGTTGACGAAGAGAATATGGCAGGAATAGAGATTAGTGCTCAACGTATTACAGATCAATATTCTGGTACAGGAGCAGCAGCCACTGGTACACCTGAAGCTGAAACGACGACAGATAACTTCACAACTTATAACGAAGGTGCAATGGGTAATGGAGAATCCGAACATACTGAAGAAACAATTAATAGTGAAGTAAATCGTATACGCAAAGATATCCAAGAGGCACCATATAAAATTAAAGATATGGGGATCCAAGTAATTGTTGAACCACCGACAGGAACTGACACGGGAACGTTACCAAACGGGGTTCAAGAGGATATCCAGAAAATTTTAAGTACTATTGTTCGTACGACGATTTCTAAAGATGTAACAGCTGAACTTACTCAACAGCAAATCGACGAAAAAGTAGCAGTTTCAGTGCATCCTTTAAATGGTAAAGCGACAGAGACAGCTAGCGAAAAATCTGTTATTCCATGGTGGGTTTGGGTAATCGGCGGCATATTACTAGCTGTAATATTATTGCTTGCATTCTTTATTATCCGTTCACGTAAACGTGCGCAGGAAGAAGAAGAACTTAGTATCCTAGATGAACAAGAAGAACTAATGATTGAAGATATTAATGAAGAAATTGAAACGGAAGCTACAATGCGTCGTAAGCAGCTTGAAAAAATGGCAAAAGATAAGCCAGACGATTTTGCGAAGTTACTGCGTAGTTGGATTGCGGAAGACTAACTAGGAGGTTCGACTGTGTCCAAGAAAGATAAAGAATTAACCGGAAAACAAAAGGCCGCTCTCTTGTTAATTTCATTAGGGCCTGAGGTTTCAGCTTCTGTCTATAAACATTTAACAGAAGAGGAAATTGAACGTTTAACATTAGAGATTTCAAGCGTTAAAAAAGTAGAAGCAAATGTTAAAGAAGAAATTATTGAAGAATTCCACAATATTGCACTTGCGCAAGATTATATTACACAGGGTGGTATTGGTTACGCGAAGACAGTATTGGAGAAAGCACTTGGTGTAGAACAGGCGCAAACAATTATTAATCGTCTAACATCTTCTTTACAAGTGCGTCCCTTTGACTTTGCACGTAGAGCTGATCCAGCACAAATTTTTAACTTTATTCAAAATGAACATCCACAAACAATTGCCCTTATTCTATCTTATTTAGAGGCAGGGCAAGCGGGCGTTATTTTATCTTCATTGCCACAGGAAGTACAGGCTGATATTGCTAAACGTATAGCCGTAATGGAATCAACTTCACCAGAAGTTATTAGTGAAATTGAATCTGTTTTAGAGCGTAAATTATCATCAACTGTTACACAGGATTACACGGAAACGGGTGGCATTGATGCAGTTGTTGAAGTGTTAAATGGTGTAGACCGACAAACGGAAAAAACGATTCTCGATGCACTCGAAATTCAAGATCCAGAGCTTGCAGAAGAAATCAAAAAACGTATGTTTGTATTCGAGGATATTGTTACGCTCGACAACCGCTCGATTCAACGTGTTATTCGTGATTGTGAAAATGAAGACTTACTGCTTTCAATGAAGGTTTCAAGCGAAGAAGTAAAAGATATTATTTTCCGCAATATGTCACAACGTATGGCTGAGACATTTAAGGAAGAAATGGAAATTATGGGACCTGTACGTCTGCGTGATGTAGAGGAAGCGCAATCTCGAATTGTTGCGGTTATTCGTCGCTTAGAGGATGCTGGTGAGATTATTATTGCACGTGGTGGAGGAGATGACGTCATTGTCTAGAATCATCCGTTCTGTATATACACAGTCCAATGGCGATCATGTCAAAAAGATTCAAATTCGTGACATGTTTGAGATGCAAGAGGTAGAAAACGGAGAAATTCCACCTCAAAAACAAATTACTATCGAAGAAGTGCTAGAAGAGCGCGATCGTTTACTTGCAGAGGCTAGAGCTACTATACAAGCTGAACGTGAGGCTTATGAACAAGAGAAGCAAATGTTCTTTCAGGAAATTGAACATTTAAAGCAAGGTTGGGAAGAAGAACGACCTAATCGAGTGCAAGGAGCGTATGATGAAGGATTTGGTCAAGGTTATGAGGATGGGACAAACAAAGCTAATGAAGCGATGGCCCAATCTCTCCAAACGGCCAATGAAATAATTATTCATGCGGGGGAGAATGCTCGAAAATATATTGAAGATCAGGAATCGATTGTTTTAGAGCTAGGCTTAACAGCAGCAGAGCGAATTATTGATGCATCTTTAGAGCGAGACAATGAATTATTTGTTTCAATCGTTCGTAGAGGACTTAAAGAAGCGAGAGAAATGAAAGAAATAAAAATTTATGTTGCACCTATCTACTATGCACTCATTACTGCCAATCGAGATGAACTAGCTGAAATGTTCCCAACTGACGTACCATTTATGATTTTTGTAAATGAGGATTTAGAAAATGAAACAGATTGCTATATTGAAACAAATCATGGCCGTATTGTTGTAAGTATTGATGAGCAATTAAACGAACTAAGATTGAAGCTATATGAAATATTAGAAAGTAAGGAATGATCTAGATGAAAACGGCTCAATTAATCGAACAAATTCCTCAAATACCAACCTTTAAAAAATTTGGTAGAGTAACTAGAGTTGTCGGCTTAATGATTGAGTCGCAAGGTCCAGATAGTTCCATTGGTGATGTTTGTAAAATTCATGTGGAAACTTCCAAAAACGGCCATCAAATCATCTTAGCAGAGGTTGTAGGCTTCAAAGATGAAATTGTTGTCTTAATGCCTTTTACCTCTCTTCGAGAAATATCAATTGGCTGCCTAGTCGAAGGTACAGGGGCACCACTTGAGGTAAAAGTAGGTCCCGAGCTAATTGGTAAAGTACTTGATTCCATGGGAAATCCAATAGATGGAACTGTATTACCGAAAGGATTAATGTCAGTTCCGACAGAGCAGGACCCACCGAATCCGCTAACACGCCCACCTATTAATGAAAGACTTGAAGTAGGTGTTAAAGCAATTGATGGCATGTTAACAGTTGGTAATGGACAACGTGTTGGTATTTTCGCTGGTTCTGGGGTCGGGAAAAGTACATTGCTCGGTATGATTGCGCGAAATACCCAAGCGGATTTAAACGTAATCGCGCTAATTGGAGAGCGTGGTCGTGAGGTTCGTGAGTTTATAGAGCGTGATTTAGGACCAGAGGGTTTAAGTCGATCTATAGTTGTTGCTGCCACTTCTGATCAGCCTGCATTAATGCGAATTAAAGGAGCCTTTACCGCAACAGCAATTGCCGAATATTTTAGAAACCGTGGCTTAAATGTCATGTTGATGATGGACTCTGTGACCCGTGTTGCTATGGCACAGCGTGAAATCGGTCTTGCGACAGGTGAACCACCAGCTCAAAAAGGATACACACCATCTGTATTTGCGATTTTACCTAAACTATTAGAACGCACAGGCACTAATGAGAAAGGCTCTATTACTGCCTTTTATACAGTATTAGTAGATGGTGATGATATGAATGAGCCAATTGCAGATACTGTGCGAGGGATTTTAGATGGTCATATAGTCCTTGATCGAAACCTTGCCAATAAAGGTCAATATCCAGCTATTAATGTATTAAAAAGCGTCAGCCGTTTGATGAATCATGTGGCAGAGCCAGAGCACAAAAAGGCTGCAGAACGATTAAGGGAGCTCTATTATACATATGACAAGTCAGAGGATCTAATTAATATCGGTGCCTATAAGAAAGGAACATCAAAAGAAATTGATGAAGCAATTTACTATGAACCTCTCATTACCGCATATTTAAAGCAGGGCTATTTAGATAAAGTGACCCTTGTGGAAAGTATGAATGAGTTAATTTCATTATCGAACGGTGGTGGAAACTAGGGTGGTCAGCTATATATATCGTTTTGAAAAAGTGTTAACCATTCGAGAACAGGAAAAAAATGAAACTGAAATTGCCTATAAAGAATCTGTACGTTCTTTTGAAGACGTGGCAAATAAGCTATATGATTTGTTAAAAAAGAAAGAAGATTTATTAGAGTTTCAGCAGGAGCGTTTAGCTGTAGGTTCATCAATAGAGGAGATTCATCACTATGCACGATTTATTGATAGCCTCGAAAAAACAATTGTTGATGTACAGCAGAAAGTTGTTCAAGCGCGTGCAAAAATGAATTGGCACGAAGAAAAATTATTAGAAAAAAACTTGGAAGTACGTAAATTTGAAAAAATGCGAGAAAAAGATTTTAAGGAATTTCAGCAAGAGCAGGATCGTATCGAAGGCATTTTTTTAGATGAGATTTCATTGCTTACGTATAACAAGAGAGAAATCAGGTGATTTCATGGCAAAAAAAGACAATCGACTTAAAACGGAATTAGTAGAACAACCGCCTAAACGTAAATCAGGTGGCATTCGAAAGTTTTTTACTTGGTTTGTAATACCTATCATGTTTGTGGCGGCAGTTCTACTTGTTGTTGCAACCCTAATGAATACGAATGTCTTTAATTTAGGGAAGAAGGCAATTGAAAGCTTACCATTCGTTCCTTCGGAAGAACAACAAGCAAAAGATGCTGTAGTTAATAATGATTCGAAGGTTGTAAATTTACAGGCTGAAGTACAAGAAAAAGATGCGGAAATCGTACAGTTGCAAAAGAAAATGGATACGGCAACAACTGAAAAAGAAAAGTTAACGACAGAAAATGAACAGCTGAAATTTGAAATTGAAAAATTAAATAGGGAGCAAAGTGACGTAAAGCGTGACTTTACTGATATTTTAAAAACATTTGATAAGATGTCCCCTAAAGCAGCAGCGCCAGTTCTTATTAAAATGAGCGATACTGAAGCACTCCGTATTTTAACAAACTTAAAACCGGATAAATTAGCAGCGATTCTAGAAAAAATGAATCCACAAGATGCAGCGAAATATACAGAAATGATGGCTAAACAATAAGAAAATCTGAAAGGAGGTGAAACATGATGGATGTGGCGATGATGCAAATGATGTCTAAGGCGATACCAACTAAAACAGCGGCTACAAAACCTGCAACACCAGGCGATTCCAATGTTAAAGCAAATGGACCGTCGAACCAAGAGAATTTAGCAACGTTTGGGTCTGTTTTTGGACAAATTATTTCTTCTTCAAATCAAATGCAGCAGCCTACACAGTCAACTGATACAAAAGATACTTCTGATGTAGCAGCAGTTTTAAACGCTGAATCTATAGAAGACGTACTAGATTTATTAGATATTCCACACGACGATGGCTTGTTAATGCTGCAAATTGGTGACGAAGGCAAAGCTGTTTCTATAGATGAAATGTTAAATCTTGATAACTTAATGGATGCATTGGGGATTGATACCGAGCAACTTCAAAAGTTAGTACAACAGTTGCTAGGAGAAGATAAAGAAGCAAGAGATGTATGGGAGCTTTTAGCAATAGTAGACGCTCAGGCACCAATGCTTCAAACACAAGTCGTGGCAGCTTTACAGGGTGAAGGACAAGTGACTCCAAAGGAAGTAGCGCCATTACTTCAAGTGTTAAAGTTAGCACAATTAGTTGGGCAAAAAACGGACTTAACAGCATCACAAGAAAACTTGCTAACTGACATAAAAAGTCTTTTAACAACGATACAAACACAAGTAGAGACGACTCAATCTGAACAGCAAGTAACAACTAAAACAACCGTAACGCTTCCGTTGCAAGGCTTCCAGAAAGTAGTTCAACAAGTTCAGGTTACAAAGCAGACAGACACAAGTGCTAATGAAATGGTGACTTCTAATACAGTCCAAACAAAAGCAGACACGTTCCAAGTGACACTGCCAGCGGCAAAACCAGCACAGTCTGAGGCATTTTTAAAAGAGATGCAAGCAATCATCAATAAAGCTCAAATCTCGAATGTACAAGGTATAACACGCTTAACATTGAAATTGTATCCTGAAAATCTAGGAACAATACGTATCGAACTTGTGCAAAATGACGGTGTCCTCACAGCCCGTCTGCTAGCTTCGACAGCTCATGGACGTGAATTACTTGATAGTCAGGCACATCAATTAAAGCAAGCCTTTGTTCAGCAAAATATTCAAGTTGATCGTCTCGATATTGCCCAATCATTGCAAGACGCAGATCGCCAACAACGCGACCAAAGCTTCTTCAATAATTTCTTTAAGCAACAACAGCAAGATGAGCAGGAGCAAAAAAACGACGATGAAGATGAAGATGAAGGTAAATCGTTTAGTGATTATTTAATAAGTAAGGAGGTGTAAGGATGGCAGATGCAACGACTAATACAAAACCAGTAAATACAAATGTAACGGATGAACTTTATTATTCCAATTATAAGAAGCCAACGAAGCAGACGGGTAATAGTGAACTTGGTAAGGATGCCTTTCTTCAATTATTAATTGCGCAATTGTCACATCAGGATCCAACAAATCCAATGGACGACCGAGAATTCATTTCTCAAATGGCACAATTCTCTTCTTTAGAACAAATGCAAAATATGACAAAAGCGATGCAATCATTACTTGCCTCACAGCAACAAACACAACTTATGAGTTATACAACATTTGTTGGTAAGGAAGTACAATGGCACGAGGTAACAGATAAGCTAGACGAAAAAAACAAACCTATTATTAATGAAGGAACAGGCACAATTAAATCGGTGAAGTTTGTAGATGATGAACCGGTGTTTGTACTAACTGATGGTAAGGAATTAACTCCTCGTAATATCTCAGCTATTTTAGGCGGTTCAAGTGAAAATGTAGTAACAGAATCTCCACTTGTACAAGCAAGCAAACTAATTGGTAAAAATGTTACGTATATGGACGGCGAGCAAGAACTACAAGGACGTATCGTTTCTGTAACGAATAAAGATGGCGTAATTCATTATGTCTTAGACAATGACAAAAAATTAACAGATAAAGAATTTACCGTAATCAGCGAATAAAGGTGGAGAAGAATGATGGATAAGTTTTCAATTCATCGTGTACCATTGCATCCATCTATTCGCCAGACACAACCTAAGCCAATAAACACACAGCAATCGTTTAAAGCTCATTTACAAGAAGCTACCAATCAACAAGAGTTAAAAGTGAGCAAGCATGCGCATGAACGTATTATGGAGCGTAAGATAGCGATTTCTGAACAGGAATGGCAGGTTGTATCGGACAAGGTATTTGAAGCACACTCAAAAGGTGTCAAACAACCATTAGTCTTGATGGATCAAGCAGCTTTAATTGTCAGCGCTAAAAACGCAACTGTCATTACAGCAATGGACCGCACGGAAGCAAAGCAGCAAATATTTACAAATATTGATGGCACAATTGTGCTTTAAGGGCTGGACCTTTGAAAGGAAGCCTAAGTGTGCTGATTGATAGAGGCACACAATATAAATGAAGGGAGAACGACATTATGTTACGTTCTATGTATTCAGGTATTTCAGGTCTTAAAAACTTCCAAGTAAAGCTAGACGTTATTGGTAATAATATTGCTAACGTTAATACAGTTGGTTTTAAAAAAGGGCGTGTTAATTTTAAAGATTTAATGTCTCAAACACAAGCAGGCGCATCTGGGGCTACTCCAACACGTGGAGGTGTAAACCCAAAACAAGTAGGTTTAGGTTCACAATTAGCTGCTATCGATACTATCCACGGTGGTGGATCCATACAGAATACAGGTCGTGGACTAGATTTAGCTATTGAAGGCGATGGTTTCTTTATGGTGGCTAATGCTAATGGCGCTCCGGACGCAGATTCTGGCTTTATTGGTGAAGAAGGTTTCAATAACACGTTATTTACACGTAATGGTATTTTCTACATGGATAGCAATGGCTACTTAGTAAATGCTGATGGGAAATATTTAGTTGGTGTAACGGCTGGAGAAGAGCTTGTTACCGAGAAGGATGATACAGGTATTTCAGAGGAGGATGCACCAAAAGCATCTGGGGATGAAGGTGCTAATTTATTTGATGCTGATGGAGTATTAACACCTGATGATGGTACTGTAGGACCTATTCGTATCCCGACAACAGCTAAAGAGGTGAATATTGGACCTGATGGTAATATTACTTATCAAGATTTAAATGGTGATCTGCAGTGGGCTGGGCAGTTGATAATGGCTAAATTCCCGAACGCTGGTGGCCTTGCTAAAACAGGGGGCAATTACTATCAACAAACTACAAACTCGGGTACAGCATATGCACAAGTTGCTACAGTAGCAGGTATGGGTCAAGTTGTTGCGGGATCGGTAGAAATGTCTAACGTAGACCTTTCAGAAGAGTTCACTGAAATGATTGTGGCGCAACGTGGTTTCCAAGCAAATACACGTATTATCACGACTTCTGATGAAATTCTTCAAGAGCTTGTGAATTTAAAACGCTAGATTTTAATAAGTAGATTTTAGTATGAGATGTATACTTAATATGGTCATACAGGTAAAGAAAGAATGCCAGTTAAGAAGTGCTCAAAACTAAAAACATAATTTCATATGAGGGAGGGTCGGGCCGGCTCTCGTGCTAGACCCGGCCCTATTTCAATGATTGAACTAACACGTTTAAATGGCAAAGCATTTACATTGAATGCTTTATACATAGAAACGGTCGAATCTTTTCCAGATACGACCATTACATTAACGACTGGAACCAAAATCATTGTTTTACAAAGTGAAGATGAGGTGCGACAAAAGGTAACAGCCTTTTATAAAAATATACAAATACTATCAAACCCGCATCTACGAGGTGAAGAAGATGAAGAATAACAAAATGTTAACGATGATTATCATCGTACTAGTAGCAATCATACTTATCGGGGGTATTTGCTTTGTATTGTTTACCCAATTTAATAAGCCGGCAAAGTCTCTTGAGCCAACTATTGATGAAATCGTAGAAGCTTCTGTTGAAATTCCGGAAATTACAACAAATCTAGCTGATAACAAAATTGTACGCTTTTCGTTAAAAATTCAAACATCAAGTAAAGATGCTGCTGCAGAATTAACGAAGCGTGATTTCCAAGTGAAAAATATTGTTATTGAAGAGCTTTCCGAAATGGAACAAAAAGATTTAGAAGGTAAGCAAGGGAAACAAGTTTTCCAAAAAGCATTAAAAACAAAAATTAATGAATTGATGCAAGAGGGAGAAATTCAGGAAGTTTATTTTACCTCCTTCATCACTACCCAATAAAACAGAAACTGCTTGAAATGGAGGTGGGCAAATGGCAGGAGATGTGTTATCTCAATCCGAGATAGATGCGCTGCTTTCCGCAATATCAACTGGGGAAATGTCAGCGGACGACATAAAAAAAGAGGACGAGGGGCGCAAGGTTAAAGTGTATGACTTTAAACGAGCACTACGTTTCTCAAAAGATCAAATCCGAAGTTTGACCCGAATACATGAAAATTTTGCACGATTACTGACAACTTTCTTTTCTGCACAGCTGAGAAGCTATGTGCAGATTACTGTTGCATCAGTAGACCAAATACCATTTGAAGAGTTTGTACGTTCGATTCCGAATATGACACTCATTAATGTGTTTGAAGTGCCGCCATTAGATGGTAATATATTGATGGAAATAAATCCGAACATTGCCTACTCGATGTTAGATCGTTTAATGGGCGGTAGTGGGGCGAGTCATAGTAATGTAGATAACTTAACAGAAATAGAAACTAAAATTATGACAAACCTTTTTGAACGTTCATTCGACAATTTACGCGAGGCGTGGGAAAATGTTGCGGAAATAGATCCGATTTTAGTAGAGCTTGAGGTCAACCCTCAATTTTTACAAATGATTTCACCAAATGAAACGGTTGTCGTTATTTCCTTAAACACGATCATCGGTGAGACAAGCGGTATGATTAATATTTGTATTCCGCATGTTGTATTGGAGCCAATTGTTCCAAATCTTTCTGTTCGCTACTGGATGCAGACAAATACAAAAGAGATGTCTCCAGAGCAAACAAAAATGCTTGAAACACGTGTGAAACAAGCACAACTACCTGTTTCCGTTGAACTAGGTATTACAGACATTACCATTGAGGATTTCCTCACAATGCAAGTTGGGGATGTCATTCAATTAGAACAAAAAATTGAAGATCCACTACTATTAAAAGTTGGAACATTACCGAAATTTACAGTTCAACCAGGAAAGCAAGGCAAAAAATTAGCAATCCAGATTATCGACCCTTTGAAAGGAGGAGACGAAGATGAGTGATGAAATGCTCTCCCAAGAAGAAATTGAAGCGTTATTAAGGGGCGAGACGTTGGAAGATAAAAACAGCGACACTGAAGCTTCAACAAATGAGGATATTAATGATTTAAAAGTAGAGGATTACCTCGATTCGTTTGCCCAAGATGCGTTAGGTGAGGTAGGAAATATATCTTTTGGTAGCTCTGCCACAGCCCTTTCAGCGTTATTAGGTCAAAAAGTAGATATTACTACCCCAAGTATTTCAATGATTAACCGTAATAAATTAGAAGAGGAATTTCCTCATCCTTATGTAGCCGTACAGGTTGAATATACAATCGGGCTAACAGGTATGAATTTACTTGTTATTAAGCAATCCGATGCAGCGATTATTGCTGATTTAATGTTAGGTGGAGATGGCTTAAATCCGAAACCAGACTTAGGTGAAATTCAGCTAAGTGCCGTTCAAGAAGCTATGAATCAGATGATGGGTTCTGCAGCCACTTCAATGTCGACAGTATTTAATAAAAAAGTGGATATTTCTCCACCTACTATTGATTTAATGAATATTTCTCAAAACGAAGGACGAGAAAATATTCCTGAAGATGATTTACTCGTAAAAGTATCCTTCAGATTGAAAATTGGTAATTTAATTGATTCGAATCTAATGCAATTATTACCGCTGAAATTTAGCCAAAACATTGTAAAATCTCTATTAGGAGAAACGGAATCAATCGAGGAACCTGTGGCTGCAACAATAGCACCTGAAGCGCCAGTAGCGCCGACGCCTGTGCAACCACAAGCACCTGTAACACCACCGCCTGCGCAGCCAGTATATCAACAGCAGGTAGCGCCTGTGCAGCAACCAATGTATCAAGAGCAACAACAGATTCCACAAGCAACAAGACCTATTCAACCGGTCAATGTTCAACAAGCACAGTTTGCTAGTTTTGATCCAAATGTTATCTCGCAATCTGAAGCTAGAAATTTAAATATGCTACTTGATATTCCATTGCAAGTTACTGTAGAGTTAGGACGTACAAAGCGTTCTGTAAAAGAGATATTAGAACTATCTAGTGGTTCGATTATTGAATTAGATAAATTAGCTGGTGAACCAGTTGATATTTTAGTTAATAGCCGTTTAATCGCTAAAGGTGAAGTCGTTGTTATTGATGAAAACTTCGGTGTCCGTATTACAGATGTTTTAAGTCAAGCAGAGCGTTTAAATAATTTAAGATAGTTTCAATTGGAGGAGTTAACCATGTCTAAAAGAATTTTGATTGTAGACGATGCTGCATTCATGCGCATGATGATCAAGGATATTTTATCGAAAAATGGATTTGAAGTTGTTGGAGAGGCAGCTGATGGTTTACAAGCTGTTGAAAAGTACAACGAATTAAAGCCAGATTTAGTAACAATGGATATTACGATGCCAGAAATGGACGGTATTGCTGCTCTTAAAGCAATCAAGGGTTCACATCCAAATGCAACTGTAATTATGTGTTCAGCAATGGGACAACAAGCAATGGTAATCGATGCAATTCAAGCTGGAGCGAAAGACTTTATTGTTAAACCTTTCCAAGCTGATCGTGTAATTGAAGCGATTCAAAAAGCTCTAGGATGATCGAATGAAAATGTTAAAATCATTTCGTCAAACGATGATTTTCGCATTTCTTGTATCCTTCCTGTTTTTGTACCCTACAACTACTGCTGTGTATGCAGACTCTAACGCGAATTATGTAAACGACTGCATCACTAAAGGAGATTGTAAAGAAGATAATGCTCCAGCTGCTAAGCAAGATTCAGATCTACAAGCAGCTGGAGACATATCTACATGGGAATACATAAAAATGGTTTTGGCGCTTATTTTTGTTGTAGCTTTATTTTATGGGTTAATGAAGTTTTTAAATAAAAGAAATTTAAACTTTCAACGTAATCAATTAGTACAAAATTTAGGCGGTTTATCGTTAGGTGCTCAAAAGTCAGTACAACTATTACAAGTAGGTAAAACACTTTATTTAGTGGGGATCGGTGAGGATGTCCAACTATTACGTGAAATAACTGATCCTGATGAAGTTGCAGCACTTTTAGCACTTTATAATGAACGACAAGAACTTGCAACAACATCACCGTATATTGCAGAAGTATTATCTAAGTTTAAGAGAAAAAATAATGAGAGTTCACCAGCACAGCAAAAACAAGGCTCTTTTGGTGAGCTATTTGAAAAAAAGATTTCCGAAATTAAACAGGAGCGCAGTGAAGAACTGGGGAAATGGAAGCAAAAGGAGAATGATGATAAATGAATGATGTAATCAGTGTTTTTTCCAACAGCGATCCGACTAATGTCTCAAGCGCTGTAAAGCTTCTCTTGTTGTTAACAGTTCTATCACTGGCACCGAGTATTTTAATTTTGATGACATCGTTTACACGCATTGTTATAGTGCTTTCGTTTGTTCGTACTGCGTTGGCGACACAGCAAATGCCACCAAACCAAGTCATTGTAGGTCTTGCCTTGTTTTTAACTTTCTTTATCATGGCCCCAACATTTCAAGAGGTCAATAAAGAGGCATTGCAGCCATTATTTTCTGAGAAAATCGGAATTGAAGAAGCGTATGATCGTGCCAGTGTGCCGTTTAAAGAGTTTATGAGTAAGCATACAAGACAAAAAGATCTTGATTTATTTTTAAAGTATAATAAGGCAGAAAAGCCAGCATCTGTAGAAGAAATTCCTCTTACAATGTTAGTACCTGCTTACGCATTGAGTGAGCTTAAAACAGCGTTTCAAATTGGCTTTATGATTTTTATTCCATTCCTAGTAATCGACATGATTGTCGCAAGTACTCTAATGTCGATGGGGATGATGATGTTACCACCGGTTATGATTTCATTGCCGTTTAAGATTTTATTATTTGTACTCGTTGATGGTTGGTATCTTGTGATGAAATCACTACTACAAAGTTTTTAGGGGATGATACAGTATGACAGGTGAATTGGTTATTTCAATTGCAGAGCGTGCCATTATGATTATCCTTCTAACAAGCGGTCCGCTACTATTAGTTGCTTTAATCACTGGTTTAGCGGTAAGTATTTTTCAGGCAACAACATCAATTCAAGAGCAAACTTTAGCATTCGTTCCAAAAATCATCGCTGTATTTGCAGCCATCGTATTTTTCGGTCCTTGGATGTTATCACAAGTGACTAGCTATGCGAGAGATATTTTTGAGAATTTAACGCGTTATATAGGGTGAGTAGATGAATGAATTAATCCCGCATTTTACGATTTTCTTATTAGTACTTGTGCGCGTATCGGCATTTTTCGTCACGGTGCCTTTTTTCTCGTACAGAACGATTCCGCCACAAGTTAAAATAACTCTCGCATTAGTTTTAGCTTGGATGATGTACTACACGATTGACGTCGAACCATTTGTATTTAATGGTGATTACATACTTTTAGTGATGAAAGAAGCGCTCATTGGGCTGTTACTTGGTCTAGTTGCTTATATCATCATGTCGGCAATTCAAATTGCCGGAAGCTTTATAGATTTTCAGATGGGTTTTGCCATTGCCAACATTATTGACCCGCAAACAGGCGCACAAAGTCCATTGATAGGACAATTTTTTAATTCGCTAGCATTACTGTTCCTTCTAGCTATAAATGGACATCATATGATTCTCGATGGAATTTATTATAGTTATCAATTCTTACCGATGAATCAAGGATTTCCTAATTTCGCAAATGACAATTATATCGAGTTTATCATCACAACATTTACGGCTGTTTTTGCGATTGCCTTTCAAATGGCTGCTCCTGTTGTAGCAACTTTATTTTTAGTTGATTTAGCACTAGGAATCACAGCGAAAACTGTACCACAATTAAATATTTTTGTTGTCGGTTTTCCTATTAAAATAGGCGTTAGTTTTCTAGTGTTGTTCACAATGATGGCTGTAATGATTCAAGTTATTCAAAAGCTTCTTTCAATTATGATTTATGCTATGCGTGATTTTATGGCTATTTTAGGTGGTGGGTAAAATGTTGCTACTACTGGATTTAGATTTACAGTATTTTGCGGGAGAAAAAACGGAAAAGGCGACGCCTAAAAAACGACAAGATGCTCGAAAAAAAGGTCAGGTTGTCAAAAGTCAGGATATTTCCAGTGCAATTGTCATGCTCATGGTATTTATCTTTTTATTCTTCTTTGCAGGTTCACTGCGAGACGATCTTTTAGCTTTTTTCAGGCAAACTTTTATTCATAACATACGCGTAGAAACATTAACAATTGATAGTGTGATGCGCCTATTTACAGAAACGTTAGTGCAAATGGCTTTTATTATTGTCCCAATAATGGGAATTGCATTTGTTGGAGCGTTGGCAGGGAACTTCCTACAGTTCGGTTTCCTATTTACATTAGAGCCGATGAAGTTTGATTTAAAAAAGATGGACCCGATTAAAGGGTTGAAAAAAATATTTTCTGTTAAAGCCATTATAGAGCTTCTCAAGTCAGTATTAAAGATTGGCTTCATAGGTGGCGTTACGACAATTATCGTTTGGACGAATTTGCCGGAAGTTTTGGCGTTATCCTTTAAAAGCCCATGGATGACTCTTATTACAGTGGGTAAGCTTGTTGGTATCATGGGGATTGCTGCTTCTCTCGTCTTACTATGTGTATCCCTTTTAGACTGGATGTATCAAAAACATGATTACGAAAAAAATCTTAAAATGTCTAAGCAAGACATTAAAGATGAATATAAAAATAGTGAGGGCGATCCGCTGATAAAATCGAAAATCAAACAACGCCAACGCGAAATGGCGATGCGTCGAATGATGTCAGAGATTCCAAACGCCGATGTTGTCATAACAAACCCAACTCACTATGCGATTGCCATCAAATATGATGAGGAAAGTATGGATGCCCCACGCATCGTTGCTAAGGGTACAGACTTTATCGCTCAAAAAATTAAACTGATTGCGAAAGAACATGATGTAGTAATGGTTGAAAATAGGCCATTAGCACGAGCAATGTACGATCAAGTAGAGATTGGCGATCAAGTACCAGAAGAGTTTTTCAAAGCAATAGCAGAAGTGCTTGCTTATGTTTATCGAATTAAGCGGAAAATTTAAAGCTTTTTTAGGAGGGACACAAATGAAAGTTCGCGATATAGGGGTTTTAGGTGCGGTTATTTTAATCGTTGCGATGCTCATCATTCCTCTTCCTCCGTGGATGTTAAGTTTCTTAATCGTCATTAATATTACATTAGGATTAATAGTACTGTTAACAGCAATGAGTATGAAGGAAGCGTTAGACTTTTCTATTTTCCCCTCAGTTATTTTATTGTTAACTTTGTTCCGACTCGGACTGAGCGTTTCTACAACACGTGCCATTTTAGCCAAAGGTGATGCTGGTGCTGTTGTTGAAACGTTTGGTGATTTTGTAGTCGGCGGGAATGTACTAGTTGGTTTAGTTGTATTCTTAATTCTTGTGTTAATTCAGTTTATCGTTATTACAAAAGGAGCGGAGCGTGTAGCTGAAGTAGCAGCACGTTTCACACTGGATGCGATGCCGGGTAAACAAATGAGTATTGATGCTGATTTAAATGCAGGAATTATTTCTGAACGGGAAGCACGTGAACGACGCGAAAAAGTAGCGGGTGAAGCGGACTTCTATGGAGCGATGGATGGTGCCACAAAGTTCGTAAAAGGGGATGCCATTGCCTCAATGGTCATGGTTATTATCAACTTATTATTTGGTATCATCATCGGTGTTGTGCAGATGGGTCTTCCGTTTGCAGATGCAGCAAATCATTTTTCTAAGTTAACGGTTGGGGATGGTATTGTCTCGCAAATTCCTGCGCTACTTATCTCTACAGCGACAGGGATTGTTGTAACACGGGCATCCTCTAAAGGTAGCCTGGGTGAAGATATTACAGGACAGTTATTTGCTCAAGCAAAACTGCTTTATGTAGCGGGTGGAACAATACTTTTACTTGGATTTTTCACACCTATACCTCTCTGGATAACAATTCCAATTGGTGGTTCACTAATTGCTGGTGCTTATATGATGGATCATAAAAAACCAGAGGATGAAGAAGAATTACTTGAAATTGAGGAAGAAGTGGCAACAGACGGCATGAAGAGCCCTGAAAACGTTGTGAATTTATTAAATGTGGACCCAATCGAGTTTGAATTTGGCTATGGTTTAATACCGTTAGTAGATGCTGCTCAAGGCGGCGATTTATTAGATCGAGTCATTATGATACGTCGACAGTTAGCATTAGAATTAGGGATTGTCATTCCGGTTGTCCGTATTCGCGATAATATTCAATTACAACCAAATGAATACCGAATTAAAATAAAGGGTAACGAAATGGCACGTGGGGAACTTCTGCTTGATCATTATTTAGCAATGAGTCCAGGAGATGATGATTCCATCGAAGGAATTGACACAGTTGAACCGTCATTTGGTTTACCTGCAAAATGGATTACTGAGCAAGTTAAAGAGGATGCCGAAATGTTCGGCTACACAGTTGTTGACCCACCGAGCGTTGTGTCGACTCACTTAACGGAAATGATTCGTGCAAATGCTTATGAATTACTCGGTCGTCAAGAGACGAAGCAGTTAATTGATCATTTACGTGAAACGCATCCAATTTTAGTTGAAGAGTTGACGCCTACACCGTTATCGACTGGGGAAATTCAAAAAGTACTGGGTAAACTTCTACGAGAAAATGTTTCTGTCCGAAACTTACCAATTATTTTCGAGACGCTAGCAGACTATGCAAAATTAACGAGCGATACCGATGTATTAACTGAGTATGTCCGTCAATCATTGGCACGTCAGATTACTTCTCAATACGTAGGGGACAGCACATCATTAAAGGTCATAACTGTTTCGGGTAGAGTAGAGAAGATGATTGCTGATAGTATTCAACAAACTGATCACGGAAATTACTTAGCGATGGATCCACAAGATTCTCAAACTGTCTTGGAGACTATTGCTGCAGAAGTAGAACGCGTTTCCTTTATGGAACAATCTGCTATTATATTATGCTCTCCAGCAGTTCGTATGTATTTACGTCAACTAACGGAGCGTTATTTCCCGCAAATTCCAGTTCTATCATACAATGAACTTGATGCTACAGTTGAAATTCAAAGTGTTGGGGTGGTGAATGTTGAATGAAAATGAAAAAATATTATGCATCCTCCATACCAGAAGCGATGAAGCTTGTGCGTGCTGAATTAGGTGAGGACGCTGTCATCTTGAATTCAAAAGTAGTAATTACAAAAAAGTTTTTTGGAATCATTAAAAAGAAAAGTTTTGAGGTTGTTGCAGGGATTGATTCAATGGAGCCAAGTAATGCGGCTCCAGCACCTGCAGTTTTACCTATAACAACATCTAAAAAAGAAAATGTAAGGTTACAAGAGATTACGAATGCTGTGCAAGCTAAAGTACACCCAGTACAGCCACAGAATGATGCGCCCTTACATGAGGAAACTGGCATTTCTGAAGATTTGAGGAAGGAAATTGCAGATTTAAAATCTTTAATGCATTCCATGCATAAGAAGACTATCCAAGATCAATATCCCGATGAACTCTTACCCTTCATTGAATACTTAAGACAGCAGGAGCTAAGTGAGGAGCTCATCACAACGATTGGTGATGAGCTTTTTACGCATTTCAAAGAAGCGTCAGAAATCAATTTCTCTCAATGTAAGATGATTACGAAAAATTTATTGCGCAAAGAGCTGGAGGATCTCCCAGTGGGGGGCCTATCCTATGAAAAAAAATATATTAATGTTTTAGGTCCAACAGGTGTCGGAAAGACTACGACCATTGCTAAAATGGCAGCTAGAGCAGTTTTAGAAAAAAAGAAAAAAATAGGATTTATCACGACAGATACTTACCGTATTGCCGCAATTGAGCAATTAAAAACGTATGCTGGACTGTTGCAGGCTCCTGTCGAAATTGCCTATAATGCAACAGATTTTGAACAAGCAATCCACCGATTGGCCCATTTAGATTTAGTGTTTATAGATACAGCAGGCCGCAATTATAAAGAGGTAAAATATGTAGACGATTTACAGCGTCTCATAAAATTTGATGATCAAGCAGAGTCCTTCTTAGTACTTGCTATGACAACGAAAGAAAAGGACATGGCAAACATAGTAGAGCAATTTAAGCAATTACCAGTTGAAAAATTCATTTTTACAAAGATTGATGAAACAAATTCTATTGGCACAATGATTAATTTAATGATTAAATATAATAAAGGACTTGCTTACTACACGAATGGTCAAGAAGTACCAGAAGATATTGAAGAAGCTGATCTAGAAGCAGTACTAAATTTATTTTTTCAAGGTGAAGAAAAATGAGAGACCAAGCTGAAACATTACGCTTGAAAATGTTGGGGCAGCAGGGCGAATTAGGTAGGGCAATTGCGGTTGTAAGCGGCAAAGGTGGGGTTGGTAAAAGTAACTTCTCTATGAATTTTGCAACTACATTGGCCAATAAAGGGAAAAAAGTTGTCATCGTTGATATGGATATTGGTATGGGCAATATCAATATTTTAATTGGAAAAAATGTTTCTTATAGTTTAAAAGATTACTTGGAAGGAAATAAGTTACTAGATGAGGTAATATTTGAAGGTCCTTGCGATTTAAAGTATATTTCAGGTGGGTCTGGTATGTCGGGCGTCTTAGAATGGTCAGAGGAACTGTTTGAACGACTCATTCATGCATTTGAGCAGCTTCAAAAAAACTTTGATTACATCTTCTTTGATATGGGAGCAGGGGCTACTAGCTGGTCATTAGACTTGCTAGCCTCAATAGATGAAATCATTGTTTTATCAACAGCTGAGCCAACTTCTATAACAGATGCATATTCAATGATGAAATACATTCATATGCGAGATACGGACAAGCAGTTTTATATACTCTGTAACCGTGCTTATAGTAAAGAAGAAGGACTGGAAACCACTGAACGCCTAAAGCGTACGATGAAACGTTTTTTGGACAAAGAGGTTACGATATTAGGCTCATTACCTGAAGATTCTGTTGTGCGTAAGGCTGTGCGAGAGCAAGTACCTTTTTCACTTGCCTATCCAGACGCACTTATTACAAAGACACTTCAACTTATAGTGGCGCGTTTTATGGAACACCGTGCGGAGGAAGTTCATGCACATGATCAGTCAGCGGGTAAATTCTTAACTAAATTAAGAAGTATTTTTTCGAAAGGACGTGATTAATTGGACTTTTTACATAAAAGCAAGCTATTAGTTGTTGATGATTCTGCTTTTATGAGAAAGCTAATTAGTGACTTTTTTGTTGACAACTCGAAGGTTGAAGTAGTTGGAACAGCACGAAATGGGAAAGATGCGATAAAAAAGATTCAATCATTGCAGCCAACAGTTGTGACAATGGATATTGAGATGCCTGAAATGAATGGGCTTGATGCTTTAAAAGAAATTATGACTATATGTCCAGTACCTGTTGTTATGCTCTCTAGTACTACTCAACGAGGAGCAGAAAATGCCTTATCAGCAATTGAATTTGGGGCAGTAGATTTTGTCGCGAAGCCTAGTGGAACGATTTCTCTTGATTTACATAAAATCCAAACCGAACTTGTCCACAAGGTTGAACAAGCATCATTGGTACCTATTTCAAAATTAAAGAAACCTTCTGGTAGTAAAAGACAACAAGAACAGACATTAAAAGCGAGTACCATTAGAAGAGAATCACTTAGTGAAGGTAGAGTGACTCCTCCTGTCAATGTTTTTCCGACAAGAGCAGAACTATCAAAGCCATATGTGGAATGGAGTAAAGTAGGTCGGAAAATTGTACTGATAGGTACTTCCACTGGCGGACCTAGAGCATTACAAGAAGTAATTACAAAAATCCCGAAATCAATTCAAGCACCAATTTTAATTGTCCAGCATATGCCAGCAGGATTTACAAAATCTCTTGCTACTCGTCTGGATCAATTGAGTGAGATTACGGTAAAGGAAGCTGAGCAAGGAGATATTCTCCAAAACGGAGTGGCGTATATTGCACCTGGTGGGTATCATTTAAAACTTAGAAAAGTAGGTACCTCCTTTGGCATAGTCCTTGATAATAATGAACCACCTAGATCTGGACATCGCCCTTCTGTAGATGTGATGTTTGAAGATGTGAGTCAATTTACAGATTTTGATAAAGTGGCAGTTATTATGACAGGTATGGGCCATGACGGCTCTAACGGACTAAAAGCACTAAAAAGTACTGGAAATGTGATGGCAATCGCTGAGTCAGCCGAAACTTGTATAGTGTATGGTATGCCGAAAGCAGCAGTGGAAACGCAACTTGTCGATGAAGTAGCAGATGTAGATGATATTGCACAAACAATAATGAAATATTTGCCTTAAAGGGGTGTCCTCTTATGGAAGTCAATCAATATTTAGAGATGTTTATTGAAGAAAGTAAAGACCATTTACAAGCGTGTAGTGAACATTTATTAGAACTAGAAAAAAATCCAGATGATCTGGCGATTGTTGGAGAAATTTTCCGCTCCGCGCATACATTAAAAGGTATGTCTGCGACAATGGGCTTTGAAGATTTAGCGGACTTAACTCATAAAATGGAAAATGTGTTGGATGCGATCCGAAACGAGAAAATCCATGTTTCTCCTGAAATTTTAGATGTTGTCTTTGAGTCTGTAGACCATCTAGAAGAAATGGTGATGGACATTGCGAATGGTGGAGATGGAAAACGTGATGTATCTTCGACTGTTGCTCAATTAAAGCGTATTGAATTAGGTGAAGAAGCGATTTCTGAAGTCGTAGGAACTATTGAGACACCAGCTACTGCTGTAGCAAGTATGTTAGAGTATGACGGCTTCGAACAAACAGTTATTTCACAATCTGCTGAGCAAGGTTTCAATGCATTTGAAATTTCAGTGAAATTACGTGAGGACTGTCTTTTAAAAGCAGCACGAGTATTTATGGTGTTTGAGATTTTAGAAAAAGATGGGGATGTTATTAAATCAAGTCCATCTGTAGAAAAGCTTGAAGACGAACAGTTCGATCAACAATTTTACGTAGCTTTCGTAACAAAAGAATCTGCCGAAGATATGCAGAAAAAGATTATGAAAGTTTCGGAAGTCGAAGAAGTGATTGTCTCAACTATCGAACAAAAGCAATATAGTGAAAAAGAACAAGCAATTCAAGAAGTAGCAGCAACAGCTACAGTAGAAGCGGTGGCTAAACCTGCTACTGCACCTGAAAAAAATACTGCAGCACCTGAACCTGAAAAAGCAGCAACTCCTGCTAAGGCTGATAAAAGCCATGCGCCTGTTGGTAATAAAACAATTCGTGTTAATATCGAGCGACTTGATATATTAATGAACTTATTTGAAGAGCTTGTGATAGATCGAGGACGACTACAGTCTATTGCAACTGAGGTTAACCATGGAGAGTTAAATGAAACAGTAGAACGCATGAGCCGTGTCATGGGTGACTTACAAACGATTATTTTAACGATGCGTATGGTTCCGGTTGAAACAGTATTCAATCGCTTCCCGAAAATGATTCGTCAATTATCTCGTGATCTAAACAAGAAAATTAACCTCGAAATTATTGGTGCTGAAACAGAATTAGATCGTACAGTAATCGATGAAATTGGGGATCCTCTTGTTCATTTAATTCGTAATTCTGTTGACCACGGTATTGAAAATCCTACGGCTCGTCTTGCTAAAGGTAAACCAGAAGAAGGAACGGTTGTACTGCGTGCTTATCATAGTGGTAACTATGTCTTTATTGAAATTGAAGATGATGGAGCAGGTATTAACCGTGAAAAAGTACTTGCGAAAGCTATTTCTAAAGGTATTGTTACACAAGAACAATCATATTCAATGTCAGATAAGCAAATCAATGAGCTTATTTTAGCTTCTGGTTTCTCAACGGCAGATGTTATTTCTGACGTATCAGGCCGAGGCGTTGGATTAGACGTTGTTAAAACAACGATAGAATCATTGGGTGGAAATATTTCAATTGAATCTACACAAGATGTAGGCTCAGTATTCTCGATTCAATTACCACTAACATTATCGATTATTTCTGTCATGCTAGTAGAAATCGAAAAAGAAATTTATGCAATTCCACTTTCATCAATTATTGAAACTTCAATTATCCGTTCATCAGAAATTATGAATGCGCATAATCAAAAAGTAATCGACTTCCGTGGCAAAGTAGTACCACTAGTATTCTTAGAAGAAATCTTTGAGGTACCTCGCAAAGAACTACAGGATGACGAATTCCATTCAGTAGTCATCGTTCGAAAAGGTGAAAAACTTGCTGGTTTAGTTGTGGATTCATTCATTGGCCAACAAGAAATTGTTCTGAAATCATTAGGAAATTACTTAACGAATATCTTTGCAATTTCAGGTGCAACAATTTTAGGTAACGGGAAAGTAGCCTTAATTGTGGATTGTAACGCACTTATTAAATAAGGTGAATGAATAAGAGAGGTGTAAACAATGACAAATGCAGTGGAACAAGAAAGTATTAAAGTAATTGTTTTTCAATTAGCCGATAAAGAATATGCGATTCCAGTGTCACATGTACAAGGGATTGAAAAACTAATGCATATTACACGTGTACCGAAAACGGCGAAATATGTAAAAGGTGTTATTAACCTACGTGGTGTCGTAACGCCAATTGTGGATTTACGTGAACGATTTGAATTACCTGTCTCTGAGCATGAAGAAACAACACGTATTATCATTATTTCATTAGAAGATATGGAAGTAGGTTTCGTCGTAGACTCTGCAAATGATGTGTTAGACATCCCAGCTGACTCAATTGAACCACAGCCCGAAGTGGTAGGTTCACTGGAAGAAGAGTTTATTTCAGGAGTGGCTAAAATAGATAAAAGATTATTAATTTTATTGCATTTAGAGAAAGTACTAAATCCACTAAAGTAGGGATCTATAATGACATATAATCAAAAGATTACATCACTACATTTAGATGTATTGAAGGAAATTGGTAATATAGGTGCTGCGCATGCTGCGACAGCACTTTCCAATTTACTTGGTAAAAAAATTGATATGCGAGTACCAAAGGTTGAAATGGTGTCATTTAATGACATGATGGAGCTTGCTGGAGGATCTGAAAATGTCGTAGTTGGAATCTATCTTCGCATTGAAGGTGATGCTCAAGGTAGTATGTTCTTTATCCTGCCAATTGAACAGGCAAATCGTTTTATTCGTCGTCTCATATTTGATGAATCATTCGACTTTAAAAAACGACCTGTTTCAGAGTTAGGTTTATCAGCTATGCAGGAAATGGGTAATATTTTATCCGGCTCTTATTTATCGGCATTATCTGACTTTACGAATTTAAAAATTTATCCAACTGTGCCAGGACTAAGTGTTGACATGTTTGGTGCTATTATTAGTATTGGCTTGATTGAATTATCACACGTTAGCGATAATGTTATCGTCATAAACACATCCATTTTTGAAGACGGTGTAGAGGATCAGGAAACAGTAAGAGGGCATTTCTTCTTATTACCAGATCCAGACTCATTTGATGCTATTTTTAAAGCATTAGGAGTTTCGTAGATGATACTAAACAGTAGTAATGGGCAAGTTATCAAAGTTGGAATTGCACAAATGGATGTAGTAAAGTTACCAAATACGATAAGAACATCAGGTCTTGGGTCTTGTGTAGGTGTTATTTTATATGATGAATCAAAAAAAATTGCTGGTTTAATACATGTGATGTTGCCGGATTCGAGTTTAGGTAGACAAGAGTCAATAAATGTGGCTAAATTTGCTGACACAGGCATTGCGGCAATGATTGACTTATTAAAGTTAGAAGGCGTTCAAAAATTCAAGCTAAAGGCAAAAATTGCGGGTGGTGCGCAGATGTTTCAATTCACTTCAGATAAAGACTCCATGCGCATCGGTCCACGTAATGTAGAAGCTGTAAAGCATGAACTAAAGCGTCATGGAATTCGTTTAGTTGCCGAAGACACTGGTGGTAATAGTGGTAGAACAATTGAATTTAATCCTGCGACGTCTACATTACATATTCGAACGGTTAACCAAGGAGTGAGCGAAATATAATGTTTGGTTCTATTTTTTATAACCTATGGGGAGCGTTATTGGCCTTTTCTCTATACTTTTTTATTACATTTCAAAAACCCTATACACCACTACGTATTATCATAGGGTCATTTGTGGCGGGAATATTTGTGTTTTTCGTCATGTATATTGTAAGGTTTTTAATTGCCTACGTTTTATTCACACCAGAGGGTGATGAAGAAGTCGTTGAAGGTGAGTATGAAGAAAACGAATCCGACAATCACGAGGAAGAAAATCAAGAAACACCGACGGCCAACTCTGCCGTTGAGTTTCAAGATGAAAGCTCAGAAGAAATTGCTCAGGTTGTACGAACGATGATGAATCGTGAGGATGATCCGCAAGTAAATAATGCTTAAAAATGGGAGTCGCTAGTAGCGGCTCTTTTTTATAGTTATCTTAATTCTTTTGCATTAGTAAGTTTTGACTATAACCAAACTAAAAAATGCCCGACACATAAATGTAAAGAATCTGTGATAGAGTAGGAGAAACAAATGAAATTATAGTCGATTTTTGTTATAATAATAGGAAAGAATTACAGAATGAACTAGTTAATAAACATCAAGGTAATATAAGACAGTGGCAAACAGACGCGTAAATGCGTTTTTCTTAGAGAGGTGGATTACATGACACAACCAATTCTGAACGATGAACAAAAGCTGTGGAACCGCTGGATAAATGAACGTGATCCAGATGCTGGTGATTTACTTATAAAAAAATATATTTCTCTAGTATCATATCATGTACAACGCATTGGAGCGAGCTTACCAAAGAATGTATCGCGAGACGATTTAACGAGCTTAGGTATGATAGGTCTTTTTGACGCGTTGAATAAATTTGATATTAATAGAGACTTGAAATTTGATACATATGCCTCTTTTAGAGTAAGAGGAGCAATTATTGATGGTTTACGTAAGGAAGATTGGTTGCCACGCTCCGCACGTGAGAAGGCGAAAAAGTTAGATGCACAGATTGAACAGTTAGAACAAAAATATATGCGTCATGTAACACCTGAGGAACTTGCGGAACATATGGCTTTACCTGTTGAGGACGTTTACCAAACTGTACAAGAGCATTTCTTTTCAAATGTTCTTTCCATTAATGAGCAGCAAGATCAAGATGAGACTGATGGAAAGTCATTTGTTATTCGTGATGACACGACTAAAACACCTGAACAAGCTGTCGTTAAGTCAGAATTGCTTGGGGATTTAGCGGAAAATATCCAAAAGCTCAATGATAAGGAGCAGCTGGTGCTTAGTTTATTTTATTCTGAGGAATTAACATTAACAGAAATTGGAGAAATGCTTGAATTATCTACATCACGCATTTCACAAATCCACTCTAAGGCGTTATTAAAGCTACGGAAATTATTATCCAATGAAATGATTAATGCATAATAATCCTTATATACATATCATTTAAGGAGGGAGTCACATGAGTTTAAAGGGTGTCGAATTACAAATAGCTATTCCAAAAACGTTTGAAGCAGGAAAAATGGCTGATCAGGCACAACAACAAACTTTGGCTCAGCAAGCACATGCAAATGAAGCGTTAAAGAAAGAAATAGAACGCAAGCAAAAAGTTGTGAATACTTCAGAGGGTATGGATGGGATTAGTGAAGATGAAGAAGCAGGTGGCGAGTATATAAAAGGTACTCGAAAAAAGAAAAATAAGGATGACGAGAAGCGAGAAAAGCAGGCGCAGCATCCGTTTAAAGGGAATTTCGTGGATTTTAGTGGATAGGAGTTTACTATGACAATCATACTAATTGCGGTTCTATTTATTTTACAGCTAATTTCATTTTATTTCCTTATCATATTAAATACGAAGCTAGCAAAATTTAAGGACTTAGAAAAGAAACAGGAGCGCTTAATGCGTGAAATGGATGATACCATCAGTGTCTATTTAGCTGATATGAAAGATGAAAATGATCGCCTAATTCAAGAGCTGCAAAGAGTTTCTAAGTCTGAAACTCAAACGAATGCTGTGAAACAGGAAGAACAGATTGTGAGACAAAAGGAGCAGGAGCAACCACCTTCTCTGACAAAGGAAAAAAGTACAGTAGACGGTTCTATTAGTCTAGATAATGAACAGCGTATTTATGTGCCCAAAAATATCGTAGCCAATGCTTATTCACGTCAGCAGCAAACTGGGGCTAAAACTGAAGCGAAGGTGGTACATTCGGACCAACAAGCAACTGATGCAACCAAAAAGCAAGAAGCTAAGCCATTAACAGTGGAACAACAAGTTGTTGAATTAGCGAAACAAGGTAAAACACCAGAAGAAATTGCAAAGCAGCTTCAAAAAGGAAAAACAGAAATCGAGCTTTTATTGAAATTTCATCACTAAAACAGTTGCGAATGGGGTAAAGCTATGATATAGTTGCAAATGGTGTTATTAATACACACGCATTTTGATGTAGTAAGTGGTGCTCTAAGCTTAGGGTAGCTTGTTGCAAGTGATAAATGCGGAGGATAAAAACCAAACATACTAGGAGGAAATACACATGTCAGTAATTTCTATGAAACAATTACTTGAAGCTGGTGTACATTTCGGTCACCAAACTCGTCGTTGGAACCCAAAAATGAAGAAATATATCTTCGTTGAGCGTAACGGGATCTACATCATCGACTTACAAAAAACTGTTAAAAAATTAGAGGAAGCTTATGACTTCATGCGTCAAGTTGGTCAAGACGGTGGTAAAGTTCTTTTCGTTGGTACGAAAAAACAAGCACAAGAAGCGATCAAAGATGAAGCTGAACGTTCAGGCAACTACTACATCAACCAACGTTGGTTAGGTGGTACTCTTACAAACTTCGGTACAATTCAAAAACGTGTTGCACGTATGAAAGCAATCGAAAAAATGGAAGAAGACGGAACTTTTGAAGTTCTACCTAAAAAAGAAGTAATCCAACTTAAAAAAGAACACGAACGTCTAATCAAATTCTTAGGCGGTATCCGTGATATGCACGCTCTTCCAGACGTAATGTTCGTGGTTGACCCACGTAAAGAACGTATTGCTGTTGCAGAAGCTATTAAATTAAACATCCCTCTAGTAGGTATTGTTGATACAAACTGTGATCCAGATGAAATCGACTACGTAATTCCTGCTAATGATGATGCTATTCGCGCTGTTAAACTTTTAACTGCTAAAATGGCTGACGCTTTAATCGAGTCAAAACAAGGTGAAGAGGAAGCTCCAGCTGTAGAAGCTGCTGCTGAGTAATTCACGTTTACAAAAAGGTGATAAGTGGCTCAAAACCCTTATCACCTTTTTTAGAACCTATCACTAAAATTTGTAGAACCAATTTGAGGAGGAAACACTAAATGGCAAACATTACTGCACAATTAGTAAAAGAATTACGCGAAAAAACTGGCGCTGGAATGATGGATTGTAAAAAGGCGTTAGTACAAACTGATGGCGATTTAGATGCTGCAATCGACTTCCTACGTGAAAAAGGACTTTCTTCAGCTGCTAAAAAAGCTGACCGTATCGCTGCAGAAGGTACAACTTACATTTTAGAACAAGGTAACGAAGCAATCATCCTAGAAGTAAATGCTGAAACTGACTTCGTTTCTAAAAACGATAAATTCCAAGTATTAGTTGCTTCATTAGCTGAACAATTACTTGCTGCTAAACCTGCAACAGTTGAAGCTGCATTAGAGCTTGCAAATGCTGAAGGTGTAAAAGTTGTTGACCAAATTTCAACAGCAATTGCAACAATTGGTGAAAAAATCACTCTTCGTCGTTTCGAAGTGAAAACAAAAACTGATGCAGATGCATTCGGTTCTTACCTACACATGGGCGGCCGTATCGGAGTATTAGTATCTTTAGAAGGCTCTACAGATGCTTCTGCTGCAAAAGATGTTGCTATGCACATCGCAGCTATTAACCCAACTTATGTTTCTCGTGATGAGGTTTCTGCAGCAGAGGTTGAACGTGAGCGTAAAGTATTAACTGAACAAGCTCTTAACGAAGGTAAACCAGAAAACATCGTAGCAAAAATGGTTGAAGGCCGTCTTGGTAAATACTTCGAAGATGTTTGCTTACTTGACCAAACATTCGTTAAAAACTCAGACCAAAAAGTACGTGACTTCGTTGCTTCAACTGGCGGTTCAGTAAATGGCTTCGTACGTTACGCTGTAGGTGAAGGTATCGAAAAACGTGAAGATAACTTTGCTGAAGAAGTAATGAGCCAAGTTAAAGGTAACTAATTTAGCTTGCGTTTGATCCTAACCAAATAATATCTAGATTTTCTAGACAAAAAATGGGGAACACAACATAGCGTGTTCCCTATTTTTCCGAAATGAACGAAAAAAAGATATAATGGGTTCATTCACCAAAAGTTGTGGATGACATTTGTTGAAACGTATGCTATGTATATAAGTTGATTGGAGTGGAGGCTGGGCGACTCCTTGGCGGCTCATCGGACGCCCCCAGGAAGCTCTGCTCTGCGCGAAAGCGAAGCGTCAGCAACAAAGCGCCCAGTCGGAACGGAAATCAACCACACGTTATGGTGATGAGCCATATAATTTTCTATTCTGCCTTATTCATAACTAGCAATTATTGTTATTTATACTATAATGGAAAAGGGAATAGAGATGTTTTAAATAAAGTCTGACGGAGGTTTACAATGAGTGTGCCACAATATAAACGAGTAGTTATAAAATTAAGTGGTGAAGCGTTAGCTGGAGAAGCGGGCTTCGGTTTATCACCAAAAATAATCAAGTCTGTTGCAGAAGAAGTAAAAGAAGTAGTAGATCTTGATGTAGAAGTTGCTGTTGTTGTAGGTGGCGGTAATATATGGCGTGGGAAAATCGGTAGCGAAATGGGGATGGATCGTGCAGCAGCCGACTATATGGGTATGCTAGCAACGGTTATGAACTCATTAGCGTTACAAGATGCACTGGAAAAATTAGGGATTGAAACACGTGTGCAATCTTCTATTGTAATGACACAAGTAGCAGAGCCATATATTCGCCGTAAAGCAGTTCGTCATCTAGAGAAAAAACGCGTAGTAATTTTTGCAGCAGGTACGGGTAACCCATTCTTCTCTACTGATACTACAGCTGCGTTACGAGCAGCTGAAATCGACGCAGATGCGATTTTAATGGCAAAAAATAATGTAGATGGTGTTTATTCTGCAGATCCGAAAGTAGATGCAACTGCCGTTAAATATGAGACACTCACTTACTTAGACGTTATTCAACAGGGCTTACAAGTAATGGATTCAACAGCTTCTACTTTATGTATGGATAACGATATTCCGTTAATTGTCTTCTCAATTACGGAACCAGGTAATATTAAACGTGCCGTACAAGGCGAGAAAATTGGAACAGTTGTTAGGAGGAATGTATAATGTCTAAACAAGTTTTAGAACAAGCTAAAGAAAAAATGAACAAAACAATTGCTGCTTTTACACGTGAACTAGCTTCAATCCGTGCAGGTCGTGCAAATGCTGCTCTATTAGATCGCATTATGGTTGAATATTATGGTGCACCAACACCAATAAATCAACTTGGTGGTGTTTCGGTACCAGAAGCACGTTTATTAGTTATTACACCTTACGATAAAACAATTTTAGGTGAAATCGAAAAAGCGATTATGAAATCAGATATTGGTATTACACCAACAAATGATGGATCTGTTATTCGTTTAATGATTCCTGCTTTAACAGAAGAGCGTCGTAAAGATCTTGTGAAGCAAGTGAAAAAAGAGGCAGAGGATGCAAAAATCGCTGTACGTAATGTTCGTCGCGATGCTAATGATGATCTAAAAAAACTTGAAAAAGCTGGCGAAATCACAGAAGATGATCTACGTGGCTACGGTGAAGATATTCAAAAATTAACGGATGAATTCATTGTTAAAGTAGACCAAGTAACGAAAGATAAAGAAAAAGAAATTCTAGAAGTGTAAGCAACTATTCGCTTTGCATATCTATGATGGAACTTTTTGATGAGATGAAGGCGTCCTATAAATATCAGGACGTCTTTTCTCTTTACTTTTAAATTATTATGTAAAAGATGTAGTAAAGTCTTATACATTAAACTTTAACTTCTTTCATCAGAAGTCCCCCACCTCTATGGGTGGTGAGATGAATGCGGATTTAAGCTACTTTTCAGCGGATGTCCAAACACCTGATGAAAGAGGTTAAAGCCTCCGGCGGATGTCACGGAATCGGAGAGGAGTTCTTAGGGGATGTTAGCCTAAAACCATCGCATCCATGCGATAACGGCTAACTGACCTGCATCGGTAAAAACGCCACGTCCTGTGGCATTACCGAAATGACCGACATCGTGTCGGCCCTCGTGCAGGCCTAAGCACAAAGCCGATTCCGGACGCAATTATGCCGAGGCATAATTGATTAGTTTTAGGGAAATACCTTTCATCTATTTTTACTTTCTTTTAAGATTAAGAAGAACTGTTCTTTACTTAAGCGAAATACATTATTGAAGATTGAACGAAATAAGGGAAACACCTCTTAATAAGTTTTCTAGCCTTTCTTTATAAAGGGATCATCACCAAAAGCTGGGGATGACATTTTGTTAAAACGTATGTCATGAGGATAAGTTGATTGGAGTGGAGACTGGGCGACTCCTTGGGGATTAGCGAAAGAGGAACGAAGGCTAAAAACATCACGTCCTGTGATAACGCCTTCGTCAGCAACAAAGCGCCCAGTCGGAACGGAAATCAACCCCACGTTATGGTGATAAGCCTAAAATGTGTGTTGTTCTAAAATAAGGTAGTTCATACATAGTCAATTTAGAGGGAAAAAAAAGACAAAAAGCGCTTTTGTTTGTTATGATAGGTTAGTATACGTCCGATTAGTTGTAGTGGGGGAGTTAGCATGTTTAAAAAGCTATTAGGTAAACAAATAAATATGGATTCACTATCATTGGAGGAACGTGTTGCCCTTGCTAAAAACGAGCCGATTCCTAACCATGTAGCGATTATTATGGACGGAAATGGACGTTGGGCGAAGAAGCGTGCCATGCCACGTATTGCTGGGCACCATGAAGGTATGAAGACGGTACGAAAGGTAACTAGATTTGCATCAGATCTAGGTATTAAAGTTTTAACGGTGTATGCGTTCTCTACAGAGAATTGGAAGCGACCAAAAACAGAGGTCGATTTTCTAATGCGTTTACCTGTAGAATTTTTAGGTTCCTTTTTACCTGAAATGATGGAACGCAATGTACGTGTTGAAATGATAGGCGATCCATCTTTGTTACCAGCACATACGCAAAAAGCGTTGTACGAGGCGATGGAGGAGACGAAGCATAATACAGGGTTAATTCTAAATTTTGCTCTGAATTATGGAAGTCGTTCGGAAATGGTTAGCGCCATGAAAATGATGCTTCAAAAGGTGCAGGACGGTCAATTAACGATGCAAGACATAACGGAAGAATGCTTGACATCTCATTTAATGACGGCTCATCTGCCAGAGCCGGATTTATTAATTCGTACAAGCGGTGAAGTGCGATTAAGTAATTTTATGTTATGGCAGCTCGCCTATACAGAATTTTGGTTTACAGATACATTGTGGCCAGATTTTAGTGCGGAAAACTTACTGGAAGCGGTGGAAAACTACCAGAAACGTAATCGCCGTTACGGTGGGTTGAAGGGAGAAGAAACAACTTGAAACAACGAATTATCACGGCAATAATTGCAGCAGCGCTATTTATTCCATTTGTTATCTATGGAAAAGTGCCATTTACAATACTTGTACTTGCAATGGCTGTTGTCGGCTTTTATGAAATACTAAAAATGAAAGGTATTTCACTTTTTTCAGTGCCTGGTTTTTTAGGGCTACTAACATTAATACTACTTGTTATACCAAAGAACTGGTCGAGTAAGGTAGTAGATGCAATTGGCTATTCCTCCGATTTAATGGTTGTGTATGGTCTAATGATGCTATTGCTCATATACGTAGTCCTTGTAAAAAATAAAATTACATTCGATGAAGTTGCATTTATTTTATTAGGTGCGTTTTATGTCGGGTTAGGCTTCCATTACTTAATCGAAACACGAAGCTATGGTCTAGAGTTTGTCGTATATTGTTTACTTGTAGTTTGGACAACTGATTCAGGTGCATATTTTGTTGGAAGAAAGATAGGCAAAAATAAGCTATGGCCTGAAATCTCACCGAAGAAAACCGTGGAAGGTTTTGTAGGGGGAATTGTCATTGCAGTAATTTTTGCTGTTGGGATGCAGGCAATTTATCCATTTGCGCATGGCTATGTCTCACTTATTTTCATTACAATCTTTGCGTCAATTATTGGTCAAATGGGCGATCTAGTGGAATCGGCTATAAAGCGTCATTTTGACGTAAAGGATTCAGGAAATATTTTACCTGGGCATGGCGGTATTTTAGATCGCTTTGATAGTCTATTGTTCGTCGTGCCTTTACTACATTTTTTGCGTTGTTTTTGGTAGCTAGGAACAATAGCGTTCAGTCGGAATCGAAATCAACTCTACGTTATGGTGATGTGCCATAACAATAGCATTTTCCTCTAAACAGAGTGATAATAATCGTGCTATATCATTTGCTGAGATAGAAAAAGGGGACAATTTGTCGTGAAAAAAATTAGTTTACTTGGTGCAACTGGTTCAATCGGTTGGCAAACCTATGATATTTTAACAGAACAACGCGATGCCTTTCATTTAGTGGCATTTTCTTCAGGAAAAAATATCGAAAAAACTCGTGAAATGATTGAAACTTTAAAGCCTGAGCTTGTATCTGTTCAATTAGAAGAAGATGCAATTATGCTCGCTAAAGAATATCCACAAGTACACTTTACGTTTGGTGCAAAAGGGCTTGTAGAGGTCGCTACACACCCTGATTCAACGGTGCTTGTAAACGCGGTTCTTGGAAGTGTTGGACTAGAATCAACATTAGCTGCAATTCGCATGGGCAAAACAATTGCCATCGCCAATAAAGAAACACTTGTAACCGCTGGACATTTAGTGATGGCAGAGGCCAAGAAATATAATGCAACAATTTTGCCGGTTGATAGTGAGCATTCTGCGATTTTCCAATCGATGAATGGTGAGAATCCGAAAAATATTGAACGTTTAATTATTACAGCTTCTGGTGGTAGCTTCCGTGACAAAACACGCGAGGATTTGAAGCATGTAACGGTTGCGGATGCACTAAATCATCCGAACTGGTCAATGGGTGCGAAAATAACGATAGATTCAGCTACAATGATGAATAAAGGACTAGAAGTCATTGAAGCACATGTCTTATTTGATATGCCTTATGATAAAATTGATGTACTTTTGCATAGAGAAAGTATTATTCACTCCCTAGTTGAGTATCATGATACTAGTGTCATTGCACAGCTAGGTACGCCGGACATGCGTGTACCTATCCAATATGCATTAAGCTACCCAGATCGTATGCCGCTGCATAACGGACAACGACTTAATTTAGCACAAATTGGTCAGCTACATTTTAAAGAAATGGATTTTGAACGTTATCCAGCATTGCGACTAGCATATGAGGCTGGGCGCACAGGCGGTACAATTTTAACAGCGATGAATGCAGCGAATGAAGCGGCAGTTGCGGCATTTTTACAAGGGAAAATAACATTCCTTGAAATTGACGAAACGATTGAGCGTGTAATGCAAGCACATAACAACATATTAGTGCCAGATTTGCAAACAATTTTGCATGTAGACAGTGAAACAAGAAAAACAGTGTTAGACATGGTAAAATAAAGAGAGAAGATATCGTTAACTATTCGCTTTTAAAGGTGGGGTATTATGCAAACAGCTATTGCATTTATTTTAATATTTGGCCTACTTGTATTCTTCCATGAATTTGGTCACTTCTTGTTCGCGAAACGAGCAGGAATTATGGTTCGAGAATTTGCAATCGGTATGGGACCAAAAATTTATGGGAAAACACATGGTGAAACAATCTATACGCTACGTTTATTGCCGATTGGTGGTTACGTGCGTATGGCTGGTGAGGACATGGATGGCGCCGAATTACAGCCGGGCTATCGAGTAGGGCTTATTGTAGATGAAGATAATGTGGTAAAGAAAATTATCTTTAATCAAAATAATAAGCAATTACCAGATCTATTATTTTTAGAAGTTGAGCGTGCTGATTTAGAAAAGGATTTGTTTGTAGAAGGCTATGATGAAGAAGAAAAATTAGTTCGTTATAATGTTGCAAGAGATTGTATTCTCGTAGAAAACGGTAAAGAAACGTTAATTGCACCATATGATCGTCAATTTAACGCTAAAACAGTCGGTCAACGAGCAATGACAATCTTTGCAGGCCCGTTATTTAACTTTATATTAGCTTTTATTATTTATATGCTGATTGGATTAATTCATGGTGTGCCTACGTATGAACCAATCATCACAGAAGTAGTAGAAAATGATCCAGCCGCACAAGCAGGAATGCTTGCAGGCGATAGAGTAACTGCCATCGATGGACAAGTAGTTGATAAATGGCAAGATTTAGCTGCTTTTATACAAGATCATCCAAGTGAAGACATTACTGTAACAGTTGATCGAAATGGTCAACAAGTTAACCTAAATATGAAGGTAAAAGAAAAAATAGAACAAAATGGCGAAAAATATGGTCAAATAGGGGTTAAGTATGAAAGCCCGCGTGAATTTAATCCATTAAAGGCTGTTGTTTATGGCGCTCAAGAAACTTATAATATGACTGCTCGAATATTTGAATTGCTTGGTATGTTAATTACCGGTAAATTCACGATAGATGCTCTATCAGGTCCAGTAGGGATTTATAAAGCGACAGAGCAGGTAGCTCAATATGGATTCATCAATTTAATGAATTGGGCTGCGATGTTAAGTATTAACCTTGGCATTATGAACTTACTACCGCTTCCAGCACTTGACGGTGGTCGTCTATTATTCTTTGGCTTCGAAGCAGTAAGAGGTAAACCAATCGATCGTCAAAAAGAGGGTCTTGTGCATTTTGTAGGTATCGTACTATTGATGATCTTAATGGTCGTAGTTACATGGAACGATATACAACGATTCTTCTTTTAACTAAATGAAGTGAAGTTAAGTTTTTCAAGTAAAACATATTTAGAAGAAGCCATGACGTCTGTTGCAATTACGCCAAGGTGAAAATTGATTGAAATAACATAGCTTTGAGCGCAATTTTTTTGAAACATTGCGTTCAAAGCTAAATTTGTTTATGCTAATTAGAGTATAAAAACTTATCTATTAAAAAGGTGGAACACTGAATGAAGCAAAGTAAAGCATTTATCCCAACGCTACGTGAAGTACCTGCTGATGCAGAGGTAAAATCACATAAACAATTACTACGTGCAGGGTTTATTCGTCAAAATACAAGTGGGGTATACTCGTATTTACCGCTTGCAAAACGTGTGTTAACAAAAATAGAAAACATTATTCGTGAAGAGATGGAAGCAATCAATTCAATTGAGCTTTTAATGCCTTCATTACAATCTGCGGAACTTTGGCAGGAATCAGGCCGCTGGGAAAAATATGGTCCAGAATTAATGCGTTTAAAAGACCGTCATGATCGTGATTTCGCATTAGGGCCAACACATGAAGAAGTGATTACAACTTTAGTACGCGATGAAATTAAATCATATAAAAAATTACCATTAACACTTTATCAAATTCAAACTAAATTCCGTGATGAAAAGCGTCCTCGCTTTGGTTTACTACGAGGCAGAGAGTTTATTATGAAAGATGCATACTCTTTCCATGCTTCGCGTGAAAGTTTAGATGAAACATATGATGATATGTATCGTGCCTATTCAAATATTTTCTCTCGTCTTGGTTTAAACTATCGTGCAGTTATTGCAGATGCAGGCTCAATTGGTGGGAAAGGTACACATGAATTTATGGTGCTTTCTGAAATTGGAGAAGATACAATTGCATACTCTGACACGTCTGATTATGCGGCGAACATCGAAATGGCAGAAGTTCTTGTAGACTATCAACCATCAGATGAAGCATTAAAAGAGCTTGAAAAAGTGACAACACCAGATCAAAAAACAATCGAAGAAGTATCAGCTTTCTTAAATGTTGAACCTTCAAATGTCATTAAATCATTAGTGTTTGACGTTGATGGTGAATTAGTGGTTGTACTTGCTCGTGGAGATCACGAAATTAATGATATTAAGCTGAAAAATGCGCTTAATGCTGGTTCTGTTGAACTTGCTAGTGAAGCGGCAATCCGTGATTTATTAGGCTGTGGAGTTGGTTCAATCGGTCCTGTTAAATTACCAGTAGACGTAAAAGTAGTAGCTGACAATGCTATTAAATCGATTCGTAACAGTGTAGCCGGTGCAAATGAAGATGGTTTCCATTTAGTAAATGTTAATCCAGAGCGTGATTTTGCAGTGAATGAATACGTAGATATTCGTTTCATTCAAGAGGGTGATCCATCTCCAGATGGACAAGGAATTATCAAATTTGCAGAAGGTATCGAGGTTGGTCATATTTTCAAATTAGGAACAACTTACTCTGCAAAAATGAATGGTACATTCTTAGACGAACAAGGTAAGGCACAGCCATTTATTATGGGATGCTATGGTATTGGTGTATCACGTATTTTAGCTGCTGTTGCAGAGCATTTCCAAGATGAAAATGGTTTTGTTTGGCCAACACAATTAGCTCCGTATGATATCCATGTTGTACCTGTTAATACAAAGGATGAAACACAGGTTGCCTTGGCTGATGAGCTTTATGGTTTATTGAAATCATACCGTTATGATGTGCTATTAGATGATCGTGCTGAGCGCGCTGGGGTTAAATTTGCAGATGCTGATTTAATTGGCTTACCTGTCCGTGTAACAGTAGGTAAAAAAGCAACTGAAGGTGTTGTTGAAGTGAAATTCCGTCAAACAGGTGAAACGTTCGAATGGAAAAAAGAAGAGGTCATTGATCGCTTAAATGAATTTTTTCGCAAAAATTAACTTCTTTCAGCGGGAGTCTCCCATCTCTATGGTGGTGAGATGAATGCGGGTTTTAAGCTCCTTTTCAGTGGGTGTCCAAACACCCGCTGAAATAGAGGAACTCAGGCTAAGAACTTCACATCCTGTGAAAACGCCTGAGTGACCAGCATCGTGCTGGCCTAAAGCCTCCGGCGGATGTCACGGAATCGGCTTTGTGCAAGCACAAAGCCGATTCCGGACGCAATTATGCCGAGGCATAATTGATTTTTTCCTTTAGAATGGCTTGTCCCAAAAAGGATGTAAATGGCATTAAATAGATAAAAGATTCGCGCCACTTCTCGGGGACAGCGAGCCAAGCATGAATTCATAGATGTTTAGGATTTGTGAGGCTTGACGGTCGCCCGTGGAAAGGGAGCGAATTTTTTTCTTCAAATCGTAAATGTTGGTGAGGAATTATAACAAGGGGCTTTTAAGATTGCTTGCCTCTTTCTGAAAGTAGGTGTCAATAGATTGGAACAGCAACAAGAAGCAAGAACTAGGTTTCAAATGCTCTTGCAACAACTAGAGTTAACAGATGATGTGTATATGTCCTTTTTTGAGGAAGGTGAATTATCACGGTTAACTGTACACAAAAAGAATAGGCTATGGAATTTTTCTATTAAATTACGAGATGTACTTCCTTTTTCACTATACCAACTATTTCGTACTCGTTTGACTGAAAAATTTTCAACTATCGCTCAAATCCACACAACTTTTGATACAGTAGAGCAAAATGTTACGGAGGAACTTGTCCAACAATATTGGTTAACAGTAGTAGAGCAAATAGATGAGATGGCGCCAACTTTAAAACATTGCCTAGCATCGCAAATGCCTATGTGGAATGGGCAAAAAATTACTTTATCTTGCATGCAAGAAATGGAATTTATGATGCTGAAAACAAAGTATACAGAAAAGCTTTCCGAAAGCTATAGTCAATTCGGCTTTCCCCACATTGTGATAGATTTCGTGCTTCAAGATCAAACGGAAGAAATGGTTGCGGCACAGGAAGCTTTCATGGAGCAGAAGCGTTTAGAGGAAGCAGCTTTAGCTCAGCAAGCGATACAAGATTACCAAAAACGTGAGCAGGAGAAGAAAGAAAATCCAGCTATTGCCAACCTTGGCAACCGTCCATTCCAGCTTGGTATGTTAATTAAAGACGATGAAACTATGGAAATTAAACGCATTGTTGAAGAAGAACGTCGTGTTATCATTGAAGGATTTGTTTTTGATACGGAAATTAGAGAGCTAAAAAGTGGTCGCTCTTTATTACAAATAAAAATTACCGACTATACGGATTCTATCGTAGTAAAAATGTTCTCACGTGATAATGATGATGCAGAGCTTATGCAGCATTTGAAAAAAGGTATGTGGGTTAAAGTTCGTGGTTCTGTACAAACTGATACGTTTATCCGTGATTTAATCGTGATGGCAAATGATATTAATGAAATAAAAAAAGCAACACGTCAGGACCACGCACCAGAAGGCGAAAAACGGGTGGAGCTACATCTTCATACACCCATGAGTCAAATGGATGCTGTGACACCAGTTGGTAGACTTGTTGAGCAGGCTGCAAAGTGGGGTCATCCAGCCGTGGCTATTACCGACCATGCTGTTGTGCAATCCTTCCCAGAGGCCTATGCAGCAGGGAAAAAGCATGGCATAAAAGTTATTTATGGCTTGGAGGCTAATTTAGTAGATGATGGTGTACCGATTGCTTATGCATCTGAGCACCGCTTATTAGCTGATACTACCTATGTCGTGTTTGACGTAGAGACGACAGGACTATCAACTGCTTACGATACTATAATTGAGCTTGCTGCGGTGAAAATTAAAGATGGAAATGTGATAGACAAATACGAAAGCTTTGCCAATCCACATCACCCACTTTCAGCAACAACCATTGAACTGACAGGCATTACAGATGATATGGTACGAAACGCGCCAGAAGTGGAGCAAGTCATTAAGGAATTTCATGCATTTATCGGAGATGGCATAGTAGTAGCCCATAATGCATCGTTTGATATGGGCTTTTTATACACAGGCTATAAAAAATTTGGGCTGGAGGGAACAATTCATCCAGTTATTGATACGTTAGAGCTTGCCAGATTGCTTTACCCAACGATGAAAAACCATCGTTTAAATACACTTTGTAAAAAATTCAATATTGATTTAACCCAACATCACCGAGCTATATATGATACAGAAGCAACAGGTTACTTACTTTTACTGCTATTAAAAGATGCAGATGAATTAGCTATCAAATACCACGACGACTTTAATAAGCATATTGGTGGTGGGGATGCTTATAAAAAGGGACGACCAATGCACTGCACAATATTAGCAGTAGATAATGTTGGTCTAAAAAATTTATTTAAAATAGTTACCCACTCCCATACAAAAACGTTCTATCGTGTACCTCGTGTCACACGAGCGGTCCTAGAGCAATATAGAGAAGGGTTATTAATCGGATCAGGTTGTAATAATGGTGAATTATTCGAGACGATGATGAATAAATCCCCAGAGGAAGCAGAGCAAGTTGCGAGATTCTATGATTATATTGAAGTTCAACCAAAGGCCGTGTATGCACCGTTAATTGAGCGCAATGTCGTACGTGATGAATGGACGCTTGAAGATATTATTCGCAAGCTTGTAAAGCTAGGAAAGAAAATGGATAAACCCGTTGTAGCTACCGGTAATGTCCATTACTTAGATCCAACAGATGGGATGTTCAGACAAATTCTAATTGGCTCTCAAGGTGGCGCCAATATTTTAAATAGATCGAAGTTGCCTGAAGTTCATTTTAGAACTACTGATGAAATGCTTGAAGAATTTGATTTTTTAGGACCGGATCTTGCGAAGGAAGTTGTTGTTACCAACTCTCAAAAAGTCGCCAATATGATAGGCGATGTAAAGCCAATTAAAGATGATTTATATACACCAAAAATTGAAGGCTCAGATGATGAGGTTACAAATTTAACCTATGAAATGGCTCATCTTATATACGGAGAAGAGCTTCCAGAAATCGTAAAGGCCCGAATTGAAAAGGAATTAAAATCAATTTTAGGACATGGTTTCGGAGTAATTTATTTAATTTCTGCAAAGCTTGTGAAAAAATCATTAGCTGATGGCTATTTAGTAGGTTCCCGTGGTTCAGTTGGATCTTCACTAGTAGCGACCTTTATGGAGATTACTGAAGTAAATCCACTTCCACCTCATTATATTTGTCCAAATTGTAAGCATTCCGAGTTTTTTAATGATGGTTCAGTAAGCTCAGGCTTTGACTTACCAAATAAAGATTGTACGGAATGTGGAACACCGTATAAAAAGGATGGGCAAGATATCCCATTCGAAACGTTCCTTGGCTTTAAAGGAGATAAGGTACCTGATATCGATTTGAACTTCTCCGGGGAATATCAACCACAAGCTCATAACTATACGAAGGTACTATTCGGTGAAGATTATGTATATCGTGCCGGGACAATCGGTACTGTTGCGGAGAAAACAGCTTATGGCTATGTAAAGGGCTATGCCAATGATAACAATCTACATTTCCGCGGTGCCGAGGTAGATCGATTAGTGCAAGGCTGTACAGGCGTTAAACGTACATCAGGACAGCACCCTGGAGGAATTATCGTAGTACCAGATTATATGGATATTTATGATTTCTCACCAGTGCAATTCCCTGCGGATGCACAGGATGCAGAATGGCGTACAACGCACTTTGATTTCCATTCCATTCACGATAATATTTTAAAGCTCGATATACTTGGGCACGATGATCCGACTGTGATTCGGATGTTGCAGGATTTATCAGGGATAGATCCAAAAACGATTCCAACTGATGATCCAGTCGTTATGAAAATCTTTAGTTCTCCAGAATCTTTAGGCGTAACAGAAAAACAAATTGGCTGTAAGACAGGAACACTTGGCATTCCTGAGTTCGGTACCCGTTTTGTACGCCAAATGCTTGAAGATACAAAGCCATCAACATTCTCGGAGCTCGTGCAAATTTCAGGACTATCTCACGGAACAGACGTATGGCTTGGTAACGCGCAAGAGTTAATTCAAAACGGTACTTGTGTGCTGAAAGAAGTAATCGGCTGTCGTGACGATATTATGGTGTATTTAATTTATCAAGATCTAGAACCGTCACTGGCGTTTAAAATTATGGAATCCGTGCGTAAAGGGAAAGGATTATCTGAAGAATTTGAAGCGGAAATGCTGGCGAATAAAGTACCAGGCTGGTATATCGAATCATGTAAAAAGATAAAATACATGTTCCCGAAAGCCCATGCTGCAGCTTACGTGTTAATGGCAGTTCGTATTGCATGGTTTAAGGTACATTTCCCAATTCTTTATTATGCAGCGTATTTCACAGTACGTGCAGATGATTTTGATTTAATTGCCATGGTACAGGGCCCGCAAATGATTCGTACAAAAATTGATGAAATCAATCTGAAGGGCTTAGATGCTTCAACAAAAGAAAAAAACTTATTAACTGTAATGGAACTAGCACTTGAAATGTGTGAGCGTGGTATGAGCTTCCAGAAGGTGGACTTATATCGTTCACATGCTAGTGAATTTATCATTGATGGGAACACTTTAATTCCACCATTCGATGCGATTCCTGGACTTGGTACAAACGTTGCTAAACAAATTGTAGCAGCACGTGAGGACGGAGAATTTTTATCGAAGGAAGATTTACAGCAACGAGGACGAGTATCCAAAACATTAATAGAATATATGGATCAATTGGGTTGTTTAGAAGGAATGCCTGATGCCAATCAGTTATCACTTTTCTAAAATAGAAAGTTAGTCTGAAGGCATTTTCATCATTAACGAATAACTTATCTGCCTTATGTTCAAATTAAGGCTTATAAAGTTGAGGATGACATTTGTTAAAATGTATACCATGTATAAAAGTTGGTTGGAGTGGAGGCTAGGCGACTCCTTGGGGATTAGCGTCACAGATGAGACCCTGGAGCGAGCACATAGGGGAACGAAGGCTAAAATCATCACGTCCTGTGATAACGCCTTCGTGACCAACATCCTGCTGCTGCCGCTACGTTAGCACTACGCTTTCGCGCAAAAAACATCTGTTGCCCCAAGCGGCACATCGGACGCCCCCAGGAAAGCGCCTAGCCGGAACGGAAATCAACTCCCATGTTATGGTGATGAACCCTAATTTAAGCAAAAAAATCAATTTCCAGACGCAATTATGCCGAGGCATAATTGATTAGATGTCTAGAAAAAGGAAATTTGCATTGTGCTGTAAACTATGCTATTCTTATGGTAATAATTTGTTGATATTTTTCCAGCAAAAGAGTGGGGCCTTCCCGCTCTTTTCTGTTGTTATACCGTAGCAAAACAAATTTTTGACTAACAGTAGGTAAGACCGTTAAATTTCACCAAAGCTACTGGTGGAATTTCTGTTTTATTACGCCAGATTTTGATAGATACAGGAGGAAACAATGAGCAAAGTACCATCTTTAATTGAAGAGCTCGCCAAACCGATTGTTGAAGAGTTAAATCTTGAGCTTGTAGATGTCGAGTTCGTAAAAGAAGGACGTAACTGGTTTTTACGTGTTTATGTGGATACACCTGAAGGTGGAATTGACATTGAACAATGTGCTCAAGTTAGTGAACGACTAAGTTTGCTATTGGATGAAAATGATCCAATTACACAAAACTATTATTTAGAAGTTTCTTCACCTGGAGCAGAACGTCCATTAAAAAAAGATACTGATTTTGAAAATGCGATTGGCAAATTTATTTATGTTAAAACCTATGAGCCCATCAAGGACATGAAGGAATTCCAAGGCTACTTAACATCATACGATGAACATACATTAGTGATGGAAGTACGCATTAAAACGCGTAAAATTACAGTAACAATTGAACAAGAAAAAATCGCTTTGGCACGACTTGCCATCGATTTTTAAGCATAATGCATATTTAGGAGTGAAAACAAAAAATGAGTAGTGATTTGTTAGATGCGATAAATGCGCTAGAAGAACAAAAAGGAATTTCAAGAGATGTGTTAATTGAAGCAATAGAAGCGGCATTAGTTACAGCTTACAAACGCAACTTCAATCAAGCACAAAATGTCCGTGTTGACTTAAATTTAGATAAGGGCTCTATTCGTGTCTTTTCACGTAAAGATGTTGTTGAAGAAGTAGAAGATGACCGTTTACAAATCTCTGAAGAAGATGCCAAGGCTATCAACCCTGCATACCAGTTGGAAGATGTGGTTGAGCAAGAAGTAACACCTCGAAACTTTGGTCGTATTGCTGCACAGACAGCGAAACAAGTTGTTACACAACGTGTACGTGAAGCTGAACGTGGCCTAATTTACGAGCAATATGTGGACCGCGAAGATGATATCGTGACGGGTGTAGTTGAGCGTTTAGATGCTCGTAATATTTACGTAGGTCTAGGAAAAGTAGAGGCTGCATTACCACAAAACGAACAAATTCAAGGTGAAACATATCATCCACATGATCGCATTAAGGTCTATATTACAAAGGTTGAACGTACAACTCGCGGACCACAAGTTATTGTTTCACGCACACATCCTGGTTTATTACGCCGCTTATTTGAAATGGAAGTACCTGAAATCTATGAAGGTATTGTAGAAATTAAATCAATAGCTCGTGAAGCAGGGGATCGTTCTAAAATCTCTGTTTATGCACATAACGAAGAGGTAGATCCAGTAGGTTCATGTGTAGGAGCAAAAGGCGCTCGTGTGCAAACAATTGTAAATGAATTACACGGCGAAAAAATCGATATCGTTGAATGGTCAGAAGATCCAGTTGTATTTGTAGCAAATGCTCTTAGCCCATCTAAAGTTTTAGATGTTCAAGTCAATGAAGAAGAAAAATCTACTACTGTTGTTGTTCCAGACTATCAATTATCACTAGCAATTGGTAAACGTGGTCAAAATGCTCGTTTAGCTGCTAAGCTAACTGGCTGGAAAATTGATATTAAGAGTGAAACAGATGCTCGTGAGTTAGGTATTTATCCATCTGCTACAAGCACTTTCATACCTGCTGAGGATGAAGAAAGTGATTTTGATGATGTGGCAGTTGACTTATATCAAGACGACGAAGAATAAGTAAGAAAGCCCGTGTGACTAGTTGGCTGCCATTATTCAGTCGGCGTAGCCCAACGCCCACTGAATAATGGCAGAGCCTACAATGTAAAATTTTATGGTGTTTAACTTCTTTCAGCGAGTGTCCAACCACCTGCTGAAATAGAGGAACTCAGTCTAAGAACGCCACGTCCTGTGGCAACGACTGAGTGACCAACTTAGTGTTGGCCTAAAGTCTCCGGCGGATGTCACGGAATCGGAAAGGAGTTCTTAAAGGATGTTAGCCTAAAATCATCGCATCCATGCGATAACGGCTAACTGACCTGCATCATGTTGTTGCTGTCGCTTCGCTTTCGCGTAATAAACATCTGCTGCTGACGCTTCGCTTTCGCGCAATAAACATCTGCAGGCCTAAGCACAAAGCCGATTCCGGACGCAATTATGCCGAGGCATAATTGATTTTAAATCCAAGTTTATAACCAATGTAGGGCATGGCTAGTCCACCTCTTACGACAAGCTTCAGAGAGGAAAGGTGATTCTTATGGCTATTAATAAAAAAGTACCTCTTCGAAAATGTGTAGCTACTGGAGAAATGCTACCAAAGAAAGAAATGGTTCGTGTCGTTCGTTCGAAAGAGGGCGAGGTAAGTGTTGATATCTCCGGAAAAAAACCGGGACGTGGTGCCTATGTCTCTAAATCGGAGGAGGCGATTGAAATCGCCCGTAAGAAAAATGTTTTAGGGCACCAACTTGATATAAAAATCCCTGAAGAAATCTACGATGAACTTATTTTGTTGATCCGTAGGGAGTCTATTATATGATCAATCAAGCAGTGCATAATTTGCTTGGAATAGCGGCAAGAGCCCGTAAAGTAATTTCAGGAGAAGAGTTAGTAGTAAAGGAAGTCCGTAATGGTAATGCTAGGCTAGTACTGCTTGCAAACGATGCTTCTAAAAACTCTAGCAAAAAAATTCAAGATAAATGTACGTACTACAACGTTGAGTATCATGTAATTGGTGATCGTTATGATCTAGGACATGCTACAGGTAAGGAGGCCCGCGTGGCTTTAGCTATTACCGATAAAGGTTTTGCAAGCAAATTGTCTAGTCTACTCAACGAAAAATAATCGGGGGTGAGCAGATGACCAAAATCAGAGTTCATGAATATGCGAAACAAGTGAATAAAACGAGTAAAGAGGTTATTGAAGCACTAAATAAAATAAATGTTAGCGTAACAAACCATATGTCAATGTTAGAAAAAGACATAGTGGCAAAGTTAAACCAAACATTTAAAAATATAAAAGAAGTGAAGCAACCTACTCAAAACGTATCGCAAAAATCACAGCAATCGGTGAAAAAGCAAGACGGGCAAAAGCAGCAATCTGCTACTTCTAAGCCTAAAGCCAATAATCAGCAACAAACGCATCAAAACTCAAATTCGTCTAACGAAAAATCTAAGAATACAAAAGGTAGTCAAAATCGAAATATGACAAATAATAATAATAATAATAATAATAATAATAATAATCGCAGAGGCGGAGGTTACAACCAACGTCCAAAACCAGGAATTCATGGCGGAAAACGTCGCCATCCAAAAACACATCAACCAAGTCTACCAGTGAAACAGAAGGAATTACCAGAAAAAATTACTTTTGTTGAATCACTTTCTGTAGCGGAAATAGCTAAAAAATTACACCGTGAGCCATCAGAAATTATTAAAAAATTATTTATGCTTGGTGTAATGGCAACAATTAACCAAGAATTAGATAAGGATGCAATTGAATTAATTTGCGCAGACTATGGTGTAGAAGTTGAAGAAGAAATCCGTGTAGATATTACGGATTTAGAAACACACTTCGAACAAACAGAAGAAGTTAACGAGGCAGAATTATCAGAACGTCCTCCGGTAGTAACAATTATGGGTCACGTTGACCATGGTAAAACTACATTGTTAGACTCTATTCGCAATACTAAAGTTACAGCTGGAGAAGCTGGTGGTATTACTCAGCATATCGGTGCTTATCAAGTAACTGAAGGCGACAAAAAAATTACGTTCCTAGATACACCAGGACACGCTGCGTTTACAACTATGCGTGCGCGCGGTGCGAAAGTAACGGATTTAACGATTTTAGTAGTAGCTGCGGATGATGGTGTTATGCCACAAACAGTAGAAGCGATTAACCACGCAAAAGCAGCAGAAGTTCCAATTATTGTTGCAGTCAATAAAATGGATAAACCTTCAGCTAATCCAGACCGTGTGATGCAAGAGCTAACAGAGCATGGCCTAGTTCCTGAAGCTTGGGGCGGCGAAACTATTTTCGTACCAATCTCTGCATTAAAAGGTGAAGGCATTGACACATTACTTGAAATGATTTTACTTATCGCTGAAGTAGGAGAATTGAAAGCAAACCCTGATCGCTTAGCACTTGGTACAGTAATTGAAGCACAGCTAGATAAAGGTCGAGGCTCTGTTGCAACACTTTTAGTACAAGATGGAACATTAAAAGTTGGAGACCCAATTGTTGTCGGCCATACTTATGGGCGAGTACGTGCTATGGTGAATGACAAAGGCCGCCGTGTGAAAGAAGCTGGACCATCAACGCCAGTAGAACTCACAGGTTTAAATGATGTACCACAAGCTGGCGACCGTTTCGTTGTCTTTGAAGACGAAAAAACAGCACGTCAAGTTGGAGAAACTCGTGCAATGTCAGCGATTCAAGCGCAACGTTCAGAAAAACAACGCGTAACGCTTGATAACTTATTCGAACAAATGAGTCAAGGCGAAATGAAGGAGCTTAACTTAATTGTTAAGGCTGACGTTCAAGGTACTGTAGAAGCTATGGCTGCATCATTAATGAAAATTGATGTTGAAGGCGTAAATGTGAAAATTATTCACACTGGCGCTGGAGCGATTACAGAATCAGATATTTCTCTTGCTGCGGCTTCAAATGCAATTGTTATCGGCTTCAACGTTCGTCCAGATGTCAATGCAAAACGTGCAGCAGAAGAAGAGGGCGTAGATATTCGTCTACACCGCATTATCTATAAAGTAATCGAGGAAATTGAACAAGCAATGAAAGGTATGCTTGATCCAGAATTCGTAGAAAAAATTATTGGTCAAGCAGAAGTTCGACAAACAATTAAAGTATCAAAAGTTGGTACAATTGCTGGTTCATACGTAACAGAAGGTAAAGTAACTCGTGATTCTGGCGTACGTGTAATCCGCGATAATGTAGTAATTTTTGAAGGCGAATTAGATACACTTAAACGTTTCAAAGATGAAGTAAAAGAAGTTGCCAGAGGTTACGAATGTGGTATTACAATTACAAACTTCAACGATATTAAAGAAGGCGACATTATCGAAGCCTATATTATGGAAGAAGTTAAACGTGCTTAATGATTGTTTACGCAGAGGTTGAATTCATTATTCAAACTGCCCATTCGTTGAAGGAAAAACGTGCTGTCTTACAGCGTATGATTACCCGCACGAAACAAAAATTTAATGTATCCATTGCGGAAATTGACCATCAAAATGTATGGCAACGCACGAAATTAGCGCTTGTTGCTGTTTCTTCTTCAAAAGAAGCAGCCGAGCGTGAAATTAATCACGCGCTTCACTACTTACAGTCAAATCCATCTTGGGAACAGCTAAATGTGTGGCGAGACTATCTATAAGTAACATTAGAAGTTGTGTTGTATGATTTAGCCAACCTTGCATGTAAATATATGTGTAAGTGAGGACACAACTTTCTGTACATCGAAATTGAGGTGACAAACTATGTCTCTACGCTCAAACCGTGTCGCTGAGCAAATGAAAAAAGAGCTTGGTGATATTATTGGACGTAAAATAAAAGATCCGCGTGTTGGTTTCGTTACTGTTACTGGTGTTGAGGTAACAGGTGATTTACAGCAAGCGACAATTTATATTACAACTCTAGGCAATGAACGTGAAAAAGAGGAAACACTAAAAGCTTTATTAAAGGCTTCTGGTTTCATTCGCTCAGAAATCGGTTCACGAATCCGTTTACGTCGTACACCAGAACTAATCTTTGAATTCGATTCATCGATTGAATATGGGAACCGTATTGATTCATTGCTACGTGGTTTACACGAAGAATAAGCTTAACTAAAAAAGTCTGCCATATGCATGTTCATGCAGGCAGACTTTTTACATTCATCGGAAAATGCAACAGAACATTTTTTGGGGTCTATCATTTTTAAAATAAACTAAAAACGAATTGATTTTAGGAGGGAATTTATGAACGGTATTTTACCGCTTTGGAAGGAACGTGGCATGACAAGTCATGATTGCGTCTTTAAATTACGGAAAATTTTACGTACTAAAAAAGTTGGCCATACAGGCACACTTGATCCAGGTGTTGAGGGAGTTCTTCCTATTTGTATTGGTCAGGCAACACGCATCGCAGAATACTTAACTGATGCAGGAAAAACCTATGAAGCCGTTATTTCAATTGGCCGTACAACGACAACTGAGGATGCAGAAGGAGAAACGGTTGAGCAAGATAGTACGAATAAAAAGTTCACACGTACTCAATTGCAAGAGGTTTTAACCTTGCTAACAGGTGTTATTCAACAAACGCCACCGATGTTTTCAGCAGTCAAAGTAAATGGTAAACGTCTCTATGAATATGCACGAAAAGGCGAAATTGTCGAAAGACCTACACGTCAAGTTACTATTTATGCATTAGAGCTACTAGATGATGTAGAAATATATGAAGGACATGAAATTACATTCCCTGTACGTATAGCGTGTAGTAAAGGGACGTATATTCGAACACTAGCTGTGCAAATCGGAGCGGCACTTGGCTATCCTGCACATATGAAAGAGCTCGTACGTACAGCCTCAGGTACATTTACACAAGAAAATTGCTTTACATTGGCACAAGTTGCTGAGCTGATGGAAGCTGAACAAATGGATACATGCATTTTACCAGTTGAGTATGCATTAACAGATTATCCATATATTGAGATCGTTTCTGCAAACGAAAAAGAAATTTTCAATGGACAAGTGCTTCCCGCAGATGCATTATTAAAGATACATGATAAAATTGTTTTTGGAATCAGTGGGAAAGCAATTGCGGTTTATCATGCCCATCCTACAAAGGAAGGGTTTATGAAGCCACATAAGATGTTTCCGACGATAGAGTAGGAGGATTTTTAGTATGGAGGTTATTCATTTAAAATACCCACACCAACTACAGCAACGAGAAAGCATGCAGCCATATTCATTGGCACTTGGTTTTTTTGATGGTGTACATAGAGGGCATCAGGAAGTAATTAAGGCAGCGAAGGAAGAAGGAGACAAACGTCAAATTCCAACGGCTGTTATGACATTCGATCCACATCCTTCTTTAGTGCTTGGCGGACGTAACGAAAAAGTATTTTATATAACGTTATTACAGCAAAAATTGCAGCTTTTTGAAGAACAAGGTGTTGATACAGCATTTGTTGTACATTTCACATCTGATTTTGCAAAGCTTTCACCTGCTGCATTTATTGATACATTTATTCGTGGGTTGAACATTCAGCATGTTACAGCTGGCTTTGATTATTCTTTTGGTGCATTTGGTAAAGGCGCAATGGAAGATATGCGTGCATTGAGTAATGGAGATTACGGCGTAACGGTTGTTGAAAAGAAAACCGACGATATCGAAAAAATTAGCTCTACACGTATCCGTAAGCTTTTGCAAGAGGGAGATATGGAAGCAGCAAGATTACTCCTTGGACGACCATTTGAAATTACGGGTATCGTTGTACATGGTGATAAGCGAGGACGCACAATAGGTTTCCCAACTGCAAATATCCAAGCGTTGGAGGGAACTTATATCCCAGCAAGCGGTGTATATGCGGTTCGATTACTGGTCCAAAATAACTGGTATGATGGTGTATGTAATGTAGGCTATAAACCAACATTTAAAGATCCAAATGACAAGCAATTATCCATCGAAGTCCATATATTAAACTTCGAAAAAAATATCTACGGTGAAGAAGTACATGTCGCTTGGTTTAAACGTATAAGAAGTGAACGAAAATTCGATGGTATTGAAGCATTGAAAGCACAAATCGAACAGGATAAACAAGAAGCAATTGACTATTTTAAGGTTATTACCAAAAGTTAAAACGTATACCATGAATATAAGTTGATTGGAGTGGAGGCTGGGCGACTCCTTGGGGATCAGCGATAGGGGAACGAAGGCTAAGAGCATCACATCCTGTGATAACGCCTTGTGACCTACGTCGTGTTGGCCCGAGACCCTGGAGCGAGCACATAGAGGAACGAAGGCTAAAAGCATCACTTCCTGTGATAACGCCTTCGTGACCAACATCCTGCTGCCCCAAGCGGCTCATCGGACGCCCCCAGGAAAGCGCCCAGCTGGAACGGAAATCAACCCCACTTTATGGTGATGACCCATATTTTATCGAGTTAATGCAAATTAAATCTACTTTAACATATGAATAGGCTTACGTTAACGCTTGCTTGACCTTTTGATTTATGGTAACATTCATAAGTGCATAATATGCTTAACCTTAGCTCGGTATATCGATGACTCCAACGTTTACTGTGCTAATGGGGATTAACAATTATTTAGGAGGTCCATACAAATGGCTATTTCAAAAGAACGTAAAAACGAAATTATTGCTGAGTACCGTACTCACGAAAGTGACACTGGTTCTCCAGAAGTACAAGTTGCAGTATTAACAGAGGATATTAACGCTCTAAATGCTCACTTACGTACACACAAAAAAGATTTCCACTCTGAGCGTGGTCTTCTTAAAATGGTAGGCCGTCGTCGTCACTTATTAAAATATCTTCGTGAGACTGACGTACAACGTTACCGTGAACTAATCACTCGTTTAGGCTTACGTCGCTAATTGTCAATCGAAAAGCGGGATTAATCCCGCTTTTTCTTTATGTTTATAAATATTAAGAAGACGGATTGAGAAAAAAAGCATATATGACATGAATTTCAAGCAAAAAAACATCGTTTCAATCAAGTATAGAAATAAATCCTAAATAAATTGGCAATAACTGAATTTAAATGTATGATTATTTGATGAAATATTTAGCATAGAACAAGCATTTTTGGTACACTTACTATTAGTACATACAGACGAAGTAAGTGTTTTTATAATAGAGAGGGGTTCATTGAATGAACGAAAAGAAAGTCTATTCCTATGAATGGGCTGGCCGTCCACTAGTAATCGAAGTTGGACAGTTAGCAAAACAAGCAAATGGGGCCGTATTAGTACGCTATGGTGATACATCAGTACTTTCAACAGCAACAATGTCAAAATCACCGAAACCACTTGATTTCTTCCCATTAACAGTAAACTATGAAGAACGTTTATATGCAGCAGGTAAAATTCCTGGTGGCTTTATTAAACGTGAAGGCCGTCCATCTGAAAAAGCAATACTAGCAAGCCGTTTAATCGACCGTCCAATTCGTCCGATGTTCCCAGACGGTTTCCGTAATGAAGTACAAGCGATTTCGATGGTCATGTCTAACGATCCGGATTGCACGTCTGAAATGGCTGCAATGGTTGGTTCATCATTAGCATTAGCTATTTCGGATATTCCATTTGATGGACCGATTGCAGGTGTACAAGTTGGATATATTGACGGTAAATTTATCGTGAACCCAACAGTGGAACAATCTAATCAGTCAACAGTCCATTTATCTGTAGCAGGTAACAAGGATGCTATCAACATGGTTGAAGCTGGTGCACTAGAAGTACCGGAAGAAGTAATGCTTGAAGCCATTATGTTCGGTCATGAAGAAATCAAAAAAATTATTGCTTTCCAAGAGCAAATTGTTGCAGAAGTAGGGAAAGAAAAATTACCTGTAACATTATTTGAAATTGATGAAGCGATTCAAGCAGATATAAAAGCAGCTTGTGAGACTGACATGCATGATGCTATTCAAACTGCTGAAAAACATGCACGTGATGAGGCTATTAAAGCAGTAAAAGATCGTGTTATTGCTTCTTATGAAGAGCAAGAAGCGGATGAAGTAACAATGAAGCAAGTTTATACAATTCTAGATAAGATGGTAAAAGACGAAGTACGTCGTCAAATTACAGAAGATAAAGTTCGTCCAGATGGTCGTAAGCTAGACGAAATCCGTCCACTTTCTTCTGAAACAGGCTTATTGCAACGTACTCACGGTTCAGCATTATTTACGCGTGGACAAACACAAGCCCTTTCTATTTGTACATTAGGTGCACTTGGTGATGTGCAAATTATCGACGGTTTAGGTGTAGAAGAATCGAAACGCTTTATGCATCACTATAACTTCCCGCAATTCTCTGTAGGGGAAACTGGCCCAATTCGTGGACCAGGTCGTCGTGAAATCGGTCATGGTGCATTAGGAGAGCGTGCTCTTGATGCGGTTATTCCAGGTGAATCTGAATTCCCATATACAATCCGTTGTGTATCGGAAGTACTCGAGTCAAACGGTTCTACATCTCAAGCTTCTATCTGTGCTTCAACGTTAGCGATGATGGATGCTGGTGTTCCATTAAAAGCACCTGTAGCAGGTATTGCAATGGGTCTTATTAAAAAAGGCGAACATTACTCTATTTTAACTGATATTCAAGGTATGGAAGACCACCTTGGAGATATGGACTTTAAAGTTGCAGGTACAGCTAAAGGTGTAACAGCACTTCAAATGGACATTAAAATTGATGGTTTATCACGCAATATTTTAGAGGAAGCATTAACACAAGCTAAAATTGGTCGTATGCACATTTTAGAATCAATGCTTGCTACTCTTGCAGAACCACGTGAAAAATTATCTACATTTGCACCGAAAATTGTGATCGTGAAGATTAATCCTGATAAAATTCGCGATGTTATCGGACCTGGTGGTAAACAAATTAACAAAATTATTGAAGAAACTGGCGTAAAAATTGATACTGAGCAAGATGGTACAATTTACATCTCTTCTGCAGATGAAGAAATGAACGCTCGTGCAAAACAAATTATCGAGGACATCGTACGTGAAGCAAAAGTTGGCGAGTATTACTTATCAACAGTTAAACGTATTGAAAAATTCGGTGCGTTCTGTGAAATATTCCCTGGTAAAGATGGCTTACTTCACATCTCTGAAATTCAAGAGGAACGTACAAAACAAGTTGAAGATGTCTTAAAACTTGGCGATCAATTACTTGTAAAAGTTATTGAAATTGACAAGCAAGGTCGTGTGAATTTATCTCGTAAAGTAGTGATCCAAGAAGAAAAAGAACGCGCTGAGCAAGATAAATAATAAATTGTAGAAAAGGCTGCGTATAATGCGCAGCCTTTTTTAAATCAACTATAAGGAAAATGGTTCTATAAGGGATATTTTGGGGGAAGCTTCACATTATGGTTCATCACTAAAAGTCGTGGATGACTTTTGGTAAAACGTATACTATGTAAATAAGTTGATTGGAGTGGAGAATGGACGACTCCTTGGGGATTAGCGATAGAGGAACGAAGGCTAAAACCATCACATCCTGTGATAACGCCTTCGTGACCAACATCGTGTTGGCCCGAGACCCTGGAGCGAGCATCGCGAGTGAAGCGGCTCATCGGACGCCCCCAGGAAGCTCTGCTCTGCGCGAAAGCGAAGCGTCAGCGGCAAATGTTTTCTGTAGCGAAAGCAAAGCGGCAGCTACAAAGCGCCCAGTCGGAACGGAAATCAACCACACGTTTTGGTGATGATCCCACATTATGCCTTTGATGTAGAACCAGAGATAAATTGGGGGAGATTTTTTGGTACAAGTACATACATGTCAGAATGGCGTGCGTATTGTGTCTGAGCAAATCGATCATGTAAGGTCTGTTGCGCTAGGCATTTTTGTTAATGCAGGATCTCGTTATGAGCTACCTGAGGAAAATGGCATTACGCATTTTATAGAACATATGCTTTTTAAAGGGACAAAAACTCGAACAGCTCGCCAAATCGCTGAAGAATTTGATCGAATTGGTGGAGAGTTAAATGCCTTTACATCCAAGGAAAACACTTGTTATTATGCAAAGGTTTTAGACCATCATGCTGAGCTTGCAGTTGCAATATTAGCGGATATGTTCTTTAATTCTACGTTTGCAGAGGAAGAATTAGAGAAAGAAAGACAAGTTGTACTAGAGGAAATATTAATGAGTGAAGACGCACCTGATGACGATGTTCATGAAAAACTATGGGGAGTCATGTATCCAAATGATGCACTCGGTCGTCCAATTCTAGGAACTGCGGCTACATTAAAAACATTTACAGCAGATATTATACGTAACTATATGGCTAAACATTATGGTCCAGAATCAGTTGTTATTTCAATAGCGGGAAATATCTCTACAAAGCTTATGCAAACAATTGAAGACTTATTTGGCCAATATCAGCCATCTCCACTTGTGGTTGAACCTGTGCTAACGAATCCTCAGTTTTATCCAGGAGAGATTTCAAAAACTCGCGATACGGAGCAAGCGCATTTAGCCATTTCTTATCCAGCAATTGGTGTAAAAGATCCAGATATGTATAGCTTTATTGCACTTAATAATATTATTGGTGGTAATATGAGCTCTCGTTTGTTCCAAGAAGTACGCGAAGAACGTGGTTTAGCATATTCAATATTTTCTTATCAATCCTGTTATGCAGATGTTGGCGCATTTACGATTTATGGTAGTACAAGCCGTCAGCAATTATCACAGCTCCAACATACAATTGATGCGACATTACTTGATATCGTAGCAGGTGGCGTGACAGAGGAAGAACTTATGAATGCGAAGGAGCAGCTTAAGGGGAGTTTTGTGCTCGGTCTAGAGGGGACAGGCGCTCGTATGAATCGCAACGGTACAAGTGAGTTAGTGCATCGTAAACATCGTTCAGTAAACGAAGTATTAGCGTCAATTGATGCCGTTTCAATGGAATCGATCGATCGTTTAATAGCAAAAATCTTGAAAGCTGAGCCAGCCATTTCAATTATTGGCCCAGAAGCTTAAAATAAAAGGAGCACAAACTATTGCTATAGTTTGTGCTCCTTTTTTAATTAAACAATGTTTCATTTATCACTGACATCATTTTTTTCATAAAAGGAGGATCTCGATAGCTTTCGAGGTTCTCCTTTTCTAGTTGAAAATGCTCATTATCAATTAGAAGTTGATATTCTCAATAAAGTTTGGTAGTATAAATGATATTGAAAATCATTATCAATTAAATCGGAGGCAAGTATTAGTATGAAAAATTGGTTAGGTGTAGGGCTTCTAGCATTATCACTTACATTAGTTGGATGCTCACAACAAGAAAAAGAGGAAAATAAGGAGACACAAAAAGACAGGACTTCACAGCAACAGGAAATATCAGAATCAACTAAAGTACAAGAGGGGAAGTTTGAGGATGGTGTAAATGAGGAGGCATTTCAAAAAGCATTAGCAAGTTTACCAGCAACAGTTCCTGAAAAAATCGTTACTACATCGGTTCCTTTAACAGAGATGCTACACCTACTTGATATTGAACCTGTAGGCGTTCCAACATCGACAAATCCGATTCCAGCAGATTTCGATGCTATTACACGAATTGGCTCACCTATGGCACCTGATTTAGAAATAATTTCAAGTTTACAAACAGACTTAATAATTGGGGCTTCTTCTCTACAAAGTTCACTGGATCAAGCACTTCAGGGAATGAATTTACCAACAGCCTATCTACCGACAGATTCATATGATGACTTAAAATTGAGCTTCAAGGTACTTGGTACATATTTTGGAAAAGAAGAAGAAATGAATAAATTACTACAAAATATTGTTTCAAAGGAAACGGAACTTGAAACAAAAGCACAAGGAAAAGAACTTCCATCTGTCATGCTTGTTATCGGAACATCTGATTCCTTTATGGTTATGAATGAAAAGTCTTATCTAGGTAGTTTAGTTGAGCGTTTAGGCGCTGATAATATCGCTAAATCAGTGTTAAAAGCAGAATCAACTTATTCAGCAATGAATCTAGAGGACATTGTTGTTGCTGATCCAGATATTATTTTCGTATTAGCATCAGGCGACCATGGAGCAAACGAAGATAAATTCAAACAAGAGATTGAGAAAAATAGTGCGTGGAAACAACTCTCAGCTTATAAAAATGACAAGATTTACATGCTTGATTATAGTACGTTCGGTGTAACATCCATTTCTAATGTTGAGACAGCACTTACGACAATCGCAGATTATTTCTATAAATAACAATGAGGTAAACCTATGATAAGTACAAGAAGAAGTCGCATCATTATTATTATGACCTTTGTGCTAACAATGTTAGCAGCTATCGTTGCGATAGGGCTAGGGAGTGTACATATTACAATTCCAGATATTTTAACAACAATTGTCAATGGTCGTGATAATGATGGCATATATACTACAATTATTTGGGATATTCGTCTTCCACGTGTTTTACTAGCATTTATAATAGGTGCTAATATTGCGATCTCTGGTGCATTATTGCAGGCAGTAATGGGAAATCCATTAGCTGATCCAGGATTGACAGGTGTTACGAGTGGAGCAGCAGCATTTGTTTTAATCATTCTATTAGCAAATCCAGAATTCACTCATCTAATCCCAGCCGCAGCCTTTATTGGTGGTTTAATTGCTGCAACTATAATTTATGCACTTGCCTGGCGACGAACAGGCATTACTCCGATTACTATTATTTTGTCAGGAGTTGCAGTGAATGCACTGTGTGGTGGAGTTATTGGGTTTTTATCGATTCTTTATAGTGATCGACTACCATCAGCAGTGCAATGGATGAATGGTAGTTTAGCAGCCAAGGGAAATGCATCACTGCAATTGATTTATTTTTACGCAATAATAGGTTGGATCGTGTCCATCTTTGCGATACGCAAGGCAAATATTATACGTTTAGGAGATCAAGTGGCAGTAAATTTAGGGGAAAATGTAACTCGTATTCGTATTATGTTATCTATTTTAGCAGTATTTTTAGCGGCTATCTCGGTAGCTGCAGTCGGAATGATTGGCTTTATTGGCTTAATCGTACCGCATATGGCTCGAATGCTTGTAGGCTCAGATTATAAATATCTACTACCCATGAGTATGGCAATGGGGGCAATTGTGTTACTTATTGCTGATACTGGTGGACGAACATTGTTTGCGCCACTCGATATTCCAGCGGGTATTCTAATGTCTGTCATTGGTGGGCCTTACTTCTTATATTTAATGCGAAAGAAGGCGTTTTAATGTTAAAAATTGAACAGCTATCTGTCCGCTATGAACAAAAGGAAGTTGTCCATAATTTTTCTTTTGAAGTTGCAAAAGGTGAGGTGCTATCCATTATCGGACCAAATGGCTCTGGAAAATCTACTATTTTAAAGGCTATTGCACGTATGCAGCCTTATAATGAAGGAACAATTATCTTTGATGGCGAAAATATACGTCGACTCTCGTCCAAAGACATAGCAAGAAAAATGTGCATGTTGAGTCAAAAAAATCAGGCTCCAACTGATATATCTGTTAAAAACCTAGTGGCATATGGTCGATATCCACATAAAAAGTGGTTTGAGCGCTTAAATGCAGAGGATGAGGCTATTATTGATTGGGCTCTAGAGAAAACACATCTCACACATTACAGAGAAAAACCTATTGCAGCTTTATCGGGTGGTGAAGCACAGCGAGCTTGGATAGCAATGGCTTTAGCGCAGCGACCGCAAATTTTATTATTGGATGAACCAACGACATACTTAGATATCGCACACCAGCATGAAGTTCTAGAATTAGTGAGAGAGCTAAATTATGAAATGGGTATGACGGTTGTGATGGTGCTCCATGATTTAAATCAAGCATCTAGCTATAGTGATAAAATCGTAGTTGTAAAAGGTGGTCAACGCGCCCAAGTTGGCACACCCGAAGAGGTAATGACCGAACAGATGATTCAGCAAATATACCGAATGGATGCAGAAATTCAATATGTATCATGGGATAGTGCTCCACGGATTCAATTAAAAAGTACTGTCAAGGCGTAGGAGGAAATAGGATGCAAAAAGAAATTGATATTGAGCAAGTAAAGCAAGGCTATGAAAAATTTATTCAAGGAAAAAAAAGTTGTGTGTTAAGTCTAGTGGATGGTGAAGGGAAACCTTTTAGTAGCACTACTCCATTTGTGCGTGTAAATGGTGAATTTTACGTCTATATTAGTCGTATCGCAGAGCATTTTCAACTCATGGAGCAGGCTCAACTTGTAGATGTACTTTGCGTGGCAGATGAGGCAGTAACACCAAATCCATTTGCAGCAGAACGAGCACGTTGGCAATGTAAACCAAAGAATTTAGGGAATGAAGGATACGAGGACGTATTTGCAGCATTCAATAAATTGTTTAATGCTAAAATGATGGAGCTGTTACGAACACTTGATTTTTCACTATTTGAGCTCACACCATTGGAAGGCCGCTACGTGGTAGGCTTCGGTAAGGCATTTACAATTGATATAGCGAATGATACGTTAGTCCATGTAGTAATTGATAAAAAATAGGTCGCCCTTTTTCGGCAACCTATTTTTTAAATTCTTTAAAAAACCTCTCTTGCTAAATATAATGTAAGGCTTTGAAGTAAAATAAAAATACTAATGATTATACTTATGATTGTAGGGATCAAAATAATTATCAAAAAATTTTCTACTACTTGTGATAAATAGTAATGGATAGGAAAATTAATTATAAAAATAAGGAAGATGGCTGATATCATTCTAAAATAACGCATCCGCTTTGTCTCGTCTAGATGATGGATATAAAACTGGATGGAGATGAGTAAAGAAGCACTGCTAATATAGGCGAAGTACATGGCAAAATGCTCTGAAAAATTATCATCAGCTGCAGTTTGTGAAAAATAAGCAGGTGCTAATAGAACAAAAAGTAGCATCACGATACCGTGACTATATAGAAAATCAGCCTGTAGCTGTGTTTTTCTCGTCAAAGGTAGACTATTCACAAATAATTCCCAATTTACTTTTTGATCTTCCTCATAGATCCCTCTAATAATGGAAGCAGAAAAAACTACAACAAATATTCCTATTAAGGGATTATCTAAAAAGGGTATTTCCATGTAACTAATGATTATACAAATAATAACTGCAAAAAGGATGGACCATTTTTGCACCATTATTCTTTGCAAAAGTAAAGCCTGCATTGTCTTTTCCTCCTAGAATTCTTTGCGTTGATATATAGCGGTTGAAATGAGAGAGGACAGCCATAAGATTAAAAGTCCGGCAAACGGAGCTAAAAACATATATTGTTTTAAGTTGGATAATGTTAATGTCATATCTGGAAAATACTCTTTTAAAAGACCAAATAAGAAACCAGGTATGAAGCAAAGAGCAAATAGGGCAATTCTTCCTTTGATGGCGCCAAATTTAATGTAGATTGGAATTAATAATGCCAGTATACAAAATGACAATACCACAGTAAGATTAAATGTTAGAAAAAATTCAGCTGAAGCCAAGTTATTCGTGAAGTGATTCATAAGAAATACGATAGGTAGAGCAATGACAAGCCCTATGATCATGAGTAGGAAACTCAGCATGTATTTACTAAGCACAATATCCCCTTTGGAAATTGGTAAGGTATTTGCGTATTTATCCCAGTTGCTGTGTTCGTCGTAGGTAATGGCAGTTGTCGCTTGAATGGTCACGATAAATACAATAACGGCTAAGAGCAGTGAACCTTTTTGCATGAAAATCGCCATAAAAAGGATGATAATTAGAAAAGAAGCTTGTGATTTTATTTGACGCTGAATCGTCATGAAATCTTTTAATAGAAGAGCAGTCATTATAGAACACTTCCTTTCACATAAAAAAGCATGATATCTTCAATTGAAGGCCTTTCAAGTGAAAATACTTTGTTTACTTTATTTTTATGAACTAGTGCCTCAATACCAAATGCTCCATTACGCTTTTTTATAATGGCATGCTCTGGAATATCGCTTACTTCCTCATTACTTCCTTTAAATATGCCGTACTCATAGACCAGCGCATCCTTACTTTCGCTAAATAAAATTTCCCCATTATGAATGAATGTAATGTAGTCAGCTATCTTTTCTAAATCACTTGTTATATGAGAAGAAAATAGGATGCTATGTGTTTCATCCTGCATAAACGTTAAAAATAAATCGAGAATTTCATCACGTATAATCGGATCTAGCCCACTCGTTGGCTCATCTAAAATTAAAAGTTTTGGATGATGCGACAATGCTAATGCTATGGAAAGTTTCATCCTCATTCCTCGGGATAATTCTTTAATCTTCTTCCTCTCCGGAACTTTAAATTGTGCTAATCGCTCAAAATAATAGCCTGAATCCCATGTTTTAAAAACTTTTTTCATAATTTTGTCGAGTTGCGCCGCATTAAGTGTTTCAGGCACATGTAAATCGTCAAAAACCACACCGATGTCGTTTTTTAGCGATAATTCATGTTCGACAATATCCTTACCAAATAGCGAAATTTCGCCATATTCTTTTTTGAGTAGGTTAAGTATGCATTTAATTGTAGTAGACTTCCCAGCACCGTTTTCTCCTACAAAACCCATAACAGTGCCTTGAGGTACTGAAAAACTTACATCATTAAGAGAAAACCCTTTAAAGCTTTTCTGTAAATCATGAACTTCAATAGCATTCATTTAGTTGTCCTCCTCCAAAATTAATGAAAGTAACTCCTGTACTTCTTCTTTTGTCAGCCCAGCAGTTTTGGCCATTTTCACTGCTTTTTGCATATGCTCCTCAACTTGACGCAATAATTCCTCGCGTAGAAAATCTTGATTTCGTTCTGTAACAAAACTTCCTTTTCCAGCTACTGTTTCGATAAATCCATCTCGCTCTAAATCAGCATAAGCTCGCTTCGTTGTCATAACGCTAATTTTTAAATCCTTTGCCAGTGCACGAATAGATGGTAGTGCGTCGCCTGCCTGTAATTTATTGGCTAGTATCGCTTCCTTAAGCTGTACGGTTATTTGTTCATAGATGGGTTTATCACTGGAGTTGCTTAAATGAATATGCACAAATTTCTCACCTCGCATAACTGTATATACACACTATACACAGTGTGGTAAATAAATGCAATATTTTCATACTTTGGGTAAGGGTCACGAATTGCAAAAACTCGGCATATATTGGGGTAACGGTTCAAGGAGGGAGATGAGGAATGCTACTATCAGAGATGGTGGATAAAGAGTTAATTCAAGTTGAGGGTGGCGTACACTTTGGCATATTGGCACATACGGAATGTTTATTAGATGTGCAAACAGGAAAGATTCATGGTTTTGAGATTGTTAAAGATAAATTGCCATTCCAAAAAAAGAAAGTGAAAGTTAGTGAAATGATACCTTGGCATGAAATTATACTAATTGGTGAAGATCGGATTTTATTTAACAAAACAACGACAGTGCAGTCAGACTTTTTACAGTGAGGTGAGCTTTTGGAAAATGAAAAATGGCTTGTTATCGGTGAGGATCTAAGATTAAAGGAATTAGCTACAATGCTAAGAAGCCCATCGAGAACGGTATTTTATAAAAGAACATCAGTTTGGAATGAAGAGTTAAATAAGCTTGTATTAGAATTCCAACCGAATAGAATTATTCTTCCCATTCTTCCACTTAAAATTGAAGTGGAACAGCTTTATGGGATATCCCAAGTTAAGTTTTATACAGGGCGTTTGACTATGCATTGGAAGCATTTGCTTGAGAAAAATGAAACAAATTGCTATTTACAACAAGAATCTTTTATTTGGCAAAACGCAAGATTAACAGCGGAGGGATTTATTGCCACATTTTACGGACTCGAGCAAAAATGTATTTACGGACAAAACTTTACTATCGCAGGTTTTGGACGCACAGCCAAAATGCTCGCTTCTTTACTCGTCAAGATGGGCGCTAATGTCCATATAGTAGCGCGTTCAGTTGTACAAGTGAGTGAAGCTAAGGCATATGGTTATAAAGCTACGGATTTAGATGACCGTAAATGGTCAATTAATGATGGGGTTTTTATCAATACGATTCCAGCTAAATGGATTACAGAATCATTCCAAGATCATGTCCCAGCTGTCCTATATGATTTGGCTTCAGAGCCTGGATGTTTGGATATAGACGCTGAGCAATTACAAACGTACGTGCTATTGCCATCATTACCTGGGAAATACTTTGCACATGATGCAGCTACAATATTGTGCAAGGCAATAGAGGAGGAAGAAAATTGCTAACGGGTAAACGAATAGGTTTAGGTATTACAGCCTCTCACTGTACGTATGAGGATGTAGTACCTAAAATTCAAAACTTTATAGATGTAGGAGCAACGGTTGTTCCAATAATTACGCATTCCGTGTTACATGCGGCTACGCGTTTTGGTACCGGAGAGGAATGGATTGCAAAAATAGAGGAATTGACTCGAGAAAAGGTTATTTCCTCTATTAAAGAGGCAGAACCATTCGGACCATCCAATCCATTGGATGCGATGGTTATAGCACCGATGACAGGCAATAGTATTAGTAAATTTGCTAATGCAGCAACAGATAGTCCGGTATTGATGGCTGCTAAGGCAACATTGCGTAACGGTTCTCCTGTTGTCCTAGGCATATCAACAAATGATGCTCTTGGCTTAAATGGCATGAATATTATGAGGCTGCTAAATGCTAAAAATATTTACTTTATTCCATTCGGGCAGGACTCACCACATTCAAAGCCAAATTCCTTGATTGCTGATTTTGATCAAATGGTTGCGACTGTTCATGAAGCGATTACAGAGAAAAAGCAATTACAACCACTGTTGATACAATATTTCAAATAATTCACGAATTACACACAATTTTCAGTATTTTTGTGATACAATAGCACACATTATGTAACATGTATTCAAGGAGAGATGACAGATGACAAAGCAGTTAACAGTTGCGGTTGTTGGAGCAACAGGGGCAGTAGGCACAAAAATGATGGAGCAACTCATTAAACGGAATTTTCCAATCGGAGATATTAAGTTCTTAGCTTCTGCACGTTCAGCAGGAAAACCAATCGAATTTAATGGTAAGACATATACAATTGAAGAAGCGACACCTGAAGCTTTTGAAGGCGTCAATGTCGCTTTATTCTCAGCTGGTGGTTCTGTATCAGCGGCGTTGGCGCCAGAAGCGGCAAAACGTGGTGCAGTAGTTATCGATAATACGAGCCATTTCCGCATGGATCCAGAGGTACCACTAGTTGTGCCTGAAGTAAATCGTGGCGATCTTGCTAAGCATAAAGGGATTATTGCGAATCCAAACTGCTCTACAATTCAAATGATGGCTGCACTTGAACCTATTCGTAATGCATTTGGCTTAACAAAAATTATTGTATCGACATACCAAGCAGTTTCAGGTGCAGGTATTTCTGCTATTCAAGAATTAAAGGCACAAAGTGAAAATTGGGATGCAGGTAAGGATGTAGAAGCAAATATTTTACCTTCTGGTAGCGACAAACGTCATTATCCAATCGCTCGTAATGTCATTCCACAAATTGATAAATTTACAGACAATGGCTTTACATATGAAGAAATGAAAATGATTAATGAAACGAAGAAAATCATGCATGCACCAGAGCTAAACGTAGCTGCAACTTGTGTTCGCGTGCCAGTCGTTTCCGGACACTCTGAATCTGTTTATATTGAAGTAGAAAAAGAAGCAACGGTACAGGAGATTTTTGAAGTATTACGCAGTGCACCAGGTGTAGTATTACAAGATGAGATCGCAACACAAACTTACCCAATGCCTATCTATGCAGAAGGGGAAGACGATACTTTTGTAGGACGTATCCGACAAGATTTAGACAATAAAAAAGGATTCCACCTATGGATCGTTTCTGACAATCTTTTAAAAGGCGCTGCATTAAACTCTATCCAAATTGCAGAAGCAATGCTGGAGGATAACTTACTATAAGAGGGGTGTAAGGATGAATTTAGGTCGAATTGGAACGGCGATGATAACGCCGTTCAAAGAAGATGGCACGATTAATTATCCAGAACTAGAACGTATTATTAATCATTTGATTGATAATGGTACAGATTGTATTGTCGCATGTGGCACAACCTCTGAAAACCCAACTATGTCCACAGAAGAAAAAATTGAAGTTGTACGCTTTACAGTAGAAAAAACAGCAGGTCGTGTACCCGTTATTGCAGGTACAGGGGATAACGAAACTGCTTACTCTATTGCAATGACACACAAGGCTGAAGAAAATGGTGCTGATGGTATCATGCTTGTAGCACCATATTATAATAAGCCAAATCAACGCGGTATTTTTGCGCATTTTGAAACAATTGCAAAAGAAACTAGTTTACCTGTCATGCTTTATAACGTGCCAGGACGTACAGGCGTCAATGTTGCCTATGAAACTTCTGTTGCCTTAAGTAAAATTCCTAATATTTCATGGATTAAAGAAGCGAGTGGCAATTTAGATCAAATGGGCGATATTATTGAAAATGTTGATTCAGATGATAATTTCTTAGTGTATAGTGGGGATGATGGTTTAACACTTCCACTACTAGCAATCGGCGGAGCAGGAATTATTTCAGTTGCTGCTCATGTTGTTGGAAATGATATGCAATTAATGATTAAAGCGTTTGAAGAAGGAAATCACGAGCTAGCAGCCAAAATTCACCGAGCATTATTACCACTTGTACGTGCGCTGTTCGCACAGCCAAACCCATCGCCTGTAAAATACGCGATGACCAAATTAGGCTTTGATACACTTAATGTTCGTCTGCCAATGATGGAAATGACAGATGAAGAAAAAGCAAACTTTGACCGAATTTGGGATACGTATCAAGAAAAAGCAAGAAGCTTTAGAAAAATAAGTACCTTTAGTTAATTTACTTAAACCCTCAGACCGTAAACAAACTCGAGATTTTTTAGTTTGTTTACGGTCTTTTTTTATTATATAGAAGAATAAGGTTGTTACTTTCCACAATTCGGGTATTTTGTAGACTTATATTCAATAAGAATGTCGGAACCTTTTCTTGAAATATCAGTATCATTTCTGAATTTATCGGAACGTTTTTTACATTTATCGGAATACTTTTTATCTCGCTCTATTAGTACACATGAGTTGTTTTGTAAAAAAATTCTGTTTCCACCATGAAAGATGTATTTTTAATTTGTGCAAAAGCTTTGCAAACCGTATAATAAATCTTAAGTGGTTGCTGTTCGGGATATTTTTTAGGAGGAAATAAATTGACAAAAAAGAAAAATGAATTAATTCGCATCATTCCACTTGGTGGCGTGGGCGAAATTGGAAAAGCAATGTACGTAGTAGAAATTGACGAAGAGCTATTTGTAGTGGATAGCGGCTTGATGTTCCCTGAAGACGAAATGCTGGGCATTGATATCGTAATTCCTGATATTACGTATTTAGAAGAAAATAAAGATCGTGTGAAAGGGATATTCTTAACACATGGTCATGAAGATGCAATTGGTTCGATTGCTTATGTATTACAAAAAATAAAAGCGCCGGTGTACGGATCAAAATTAACAATTGCACTTGCAAAGGAGCAATTAAAAGAATTGCCTGCACCACATCAGGTGAAATTCTTTGAGGTTACGAACCGTAGTCGTATGAATTTTAACTCAACGTATGTGACATTCTTCCATACAACACATAGTATTCCCGATTCGTTAGGGGTAGTGTTCCATACATCTGAAGGAGCAATTGTTCATACAGGTGAGTTTAAATTCGATCAATCAGCGACAGGTAAATTTAAACCTGATTTAGCAAAAATGGCTCAGCTAGGAGAAGAAGGCGTATTTATTCTGTTATCTGAGTCGTGTGAAGCTGAGCGACCAGGCTATACGACATCTGAGATTGTGATTGAAGAGCAATTATCAAAAACATTCCATTCAGCACCAGGTCGTATTTTAGCTGCTGTTTATGCATCGAATTTTATTCGTATTCAACAAGTATTTGCACAAGCTCAAAAGTCGTTCCGTAAAGTAGTCATTGTAGGAAAACCTTTAGAAAAAGCTGTGGATTTAGGTGTACAGCTTGGCCACTTAACGGTAGAGGAAGAAACAATCATCCCTATCTCAGAAATGCAAAAATACCAAGATGATGAGATTATTATTATTGCTACAGGTAATAAAGGGGAACCACTTGATGCATTAGAAAAAATCGTCCGCAAACATCACCGAGACATTAAAATTAAGAAAGATGATACGGTATTAATTACATTTACACCGTCTCCAGGTATGGAAGTACAGATGGCTAATACGATGAATTCTATCGCAAAAGCAGGTGCGGCAATTCTAACATCTAGCAAAAATGTACATGTGTCGGGTCACGGTAGCCAAGAGGATTTAAAATTAATGCTAAACTTAATGCAACCGAAGTACTTTATCCCTGTGCAAGGTGAGTATCGCATGCTTATTGCTCACTCTAAGCTTGCTCAACAGCTAGGTATGCAAAAATCACAAATTTTTATCGCCGATAAAGGGGATATTGTAGAATATAAAAATGGTAAAATGCGAATGAGTGGCCGTGTACAAGCTGGTAATGTATTAATAGACGGTATTGGTGTTGGCGATGTAGGTAACATCGTACTTCGCGATCGTAAGTTATTATCGCAGGATGGTATTTTCATTGTTGTAGTAACACTAAACCGTGCTCAGAAGAAAATTGCATCTGGTCCAGAAATTTTATCACGTGGTTTCGTATATGTACGCGAATCAGAAGAATTAATGGTGGAAGCTTCTGATATTGCGAGAAATGTTATTGAAAAATACGTTGGTAAAGATACATTTGAATGGACAAATATTAAACAAGAAATTCGAGATACACTGAATACGTATTTATTCCAAAAAACGAAGCGCCGCCCAATGATTATCCCAATCATTATGGAATATTAAAAATGATAGCTCATCGTTAAATGAAAAAGGATTTTCTAGCCGAATGTGAACGGTGGAAAATCCTTTTTTTGAATAATCAAGTTCTACATGTTATTATTCGCTACATATAAAGAATGGATTACAAAAGAAGGTGAAATAGATGGCGACTAGTAAAAAAAGAAAAGTCACTAAAGGAAAAGCGACTACAGAAAAAAAAGAAATGCATCCGCTTATGTATGAAATTTTAGGGCTTATCTTAATCGCATTAGCGGTTATTATGATTTTTGAATATGGTATGACTGGGCGTATTTTACAAACGATAGCAATGTTTCTTTTAGGAAATTTACATTTTGCTGTGCCATTTATGCTTATATTTGTTGCGTTGTTACTGATGATTGGGCAGAAAAAAGTAAGCATTTATGATCGTCTAATCTTAGGTATGCTCCTCATTGTTATGAGTTTAACAATTTTTAGCCACGGCATTCTGTTTGAACAATTATCAAAATCTGGTGGTTTATTATCAGACTCTGTTTTGCGAGAATCTTGGCGAATTTTAATTAATTCAGAGGGTATTATCCATCGAAGTAATGCACTTGGTGGAGGTATGGTTGGTGCACTGTTATTTAGTGCTCTACATGTATTATTTGAGGCAACAGGCGCGAAGGTCGTCGCTTGGGTTATTTTCTTTATCGGAGTAATTTTAGTAACAGGAAAGGCACTAGTTCCATATTTAGCGGGAAAAATGCCCGACCTTTTTGGTAAATGGCAAAAGAAACAGCGTGAAAAGAAAAAAAATATGCCAAAGAAACCTAAAAATCGTCGTTCAAAAGTAGACAGCAGGGATGAAATTGCAGCTGTCGAACAGGCGCCTGAGGTACAAGAGGAAGAAGAAGTGTCTCATGAACCAATTATCTCTGCCTTCACTCAAAATGTGTCTCATGAACGAGAAGCATTTGCAGCAGCTGAAAATGAAGATATTGAACATGGAGAAATTATTGATGATGTCCATATCGAAGGGGCAGATGCTGTGGAAAATGCAGATTATCAACTGCCTTCTTATAATCTATTACAATTACCGCCACAGCATGACCAAAGTGGCGAATATTCTGTCATTCAGGCAAATGCGAAAAAGCTTGAGCAAACTTTGCAAAGCTTTGGCGTAAAGGCAAAAGTAACGCAGGTTCATTTAGGCCCAGCTGTAACAAAATATGAAATATTACCAGATGTAGGTGTGAAAGTAAGTAAAATTGTAAACTTACAGGATGATCTTGCCTTAGCACTTGCTGCGAAGGATATTCGTATGGAAGCACCCATTCCCGGGAAGTCAGCGATTGGCATTGAAGTACCAAATAGTGAGGTAGCAATTGTTACACTACGGGAAGTGTTAGAGTCTAAAGATGGGGCAAAGCCAGAAGCATTATTACAAGTGGCGTTTGGTCGTGATATTACTGGGCAAGCAGTACTCGCTGAACTCAATAAAATGCCACATTTACTTGTTGCAGGTTCAACAGGTAGTGGGAAAAGTGTGTGTATAAATGGTATTGTCGTATCAATCCTAATGCGTACAAAACCACATGAGGTAAAGCTGATGATGATTGACCCGAAAATGGTGGAGTTAAATGTTTATAACGGAATTCCTCATCTACTGGCACCAGTTGTTACAGATGCACGTAAAGCGTCTCAGGCTTTAAAGAAAGTTGTGTCAGAAATGGAACGCCGCTATGATCTATTTTCTCATACAGGTACTCGTAATATCGAAGGCTACAATGGCCATGTACAAAAAGTCAATGAACAAACGGGTGAAAAACAACCGAAATTACCTTATATTGTGGTAATTGTAGACGAGTTAGCGGACTTAATGATGGTTGCCTCAAGTGATGTAGAGGATTCTATTACACGTTTAGCACAAATGGCCCGTGCAGCAGGGATTCATTTAATCATTGCAACTCAACGACCAAGTGTAGATGTGTTGACAGGTGTTATTAAAGCAAATATTCCTTCGCGCATTGCCTTTGCGGTGTCATCAGCAATCGATTCTAGAACGATATTAGATATGGGTGGAGCAGAACGTTTGCTCGGTCGAGGAGATATGTTGTTTTTACCTGCCGGTGCATCTAAACCAAAACGTGTGCAAGGTGCTTTTTTATCAGACCAAGAAGTTGAGTCAGTTGTTAACTTTGTTATAGAACAGCAAAAGGCACAGTATCAGGAGGAAATGATTCCGACCGAAGAAGAGGCAATTTTAGAGGAAACGGATGATTTATATGATGAGGCTGTACAGTTAGTTGTAAGTATGCAAACGGCCTCTGTTTCGATGTTGCAACGCCGCTTCCGTATCGGCTATTCGAGAGCTGCTCGTATTGTCGATCAAATGGAACAACGCGGTATTGTTGGGCCTTCAGAGGGTAGTAAACCTCGACAAGTGCTCATTCATCAATACGATAATTAGAGCCAAAATAACGACAAAAACTCGAATAATATTGTATACATCGAGCAGGCTCAAATTCTTTCAAAATTCGAAAGCAATTACACTAAGGTGTAATTGCTTTCAGTCTATAAAAATGTTATATTTATGAACGATTAGTAGGAATGTTGTACATCAGATGTCTGATCTCTGATTTGGTGGTGATATATGTGACTATTAAAGCAGATCATCGTCATCTCTATCTTCAAGTAATTGATCGTTTAAAGTCTGACATTGAAATAGGCGTTTTTAAAGAAAATGAAAAACTGCCTTCAGAGTTTGAATTATCGAAATCACTAGGAGTCAGTCGAGCAACACTTAGAGAAGCGCTACGACTGTTGGAAGAGGAAAATGTTATTGTGCGTCGACATGGGGTGGGGACATTTGTCAACCCTAAGCCGTTGTTTACATCAGGTATCGAGCATTTATCGAGCATTTCTTCTATGATCGAGACAGCAGGTATGGAACCCGGTTCCCGCTTTTTAAAGGCGACGGAAAGCATACCTTCTGAGGAAGATTTAAAACGCTTCCAATGTGATGGCGAAGATAAAATACTCACAATTGAACGTGTCAGAACAGCGGATGGTGAGCCGGTAGTATACTGCATAGACAGATTACCAGCAAGCTTCCTGCCAACTGACTTTGTAGAAAAAAAGGAAGTTTCACTCTTCTCTGCACTTGAACAATCCGGTAAAATTCATGTTGCCTATGCTGTTACATATATTGATCCAATCGGGCATCATGAGCAAGCTTCACCGATTTTAAATTGCGGACGTGAAACAGCTCTTTTAGTATTAAAGCAGTTGCATTACGATGATCATGATCAAGTAGTGCTGTATTCAAAAAATTATTTCCGAGCTGATAAATTCAGCTTCCATGTAGTTCGTAAAAGGGTGTAGAACATTTCTAAATATTTTTCCTGCTAATTACAATACCTTTGGGGGGTTAATCAAATGAAAAAACGTAAATTTGGCTTAGTATTATCATCAGTTTTAGCTGCAAGTGCAATCTTAGGTGCATGTGGTACGAAAGACGAAGAAAAACCTGCAAAAGAAAATGAAAATGCATCATCTGGCGAAAGCAACAAAGAAAAAGCATTCTCAGTAGCAATGGTTACTGACGTAGGTGGCGTTGATGATAAATCATTCAACCAATCTGCTTGGGAAGGTGTTCAAGCTTACGGTAAAGAAAATGACCTAAAAAAAGGTAATGGTGGCTTCGACTACTTACAATCAAAATCAGATGCAGACTATGAATCAAATTTAAACGCATTATTACGTCGTGACTTTAATTTAGTATTTGGTATTGGTTATTTGATGGAAGATGCTATGACTGCAATAGCTGAAGAAAATCCAGATAATAAATTCGCAATCGTTGACGCTTCAGTAAAAGCAGACAACGTAGTATCTGTTTTGTTCAAAGAGCAAGAAGGCGCTTTCTTAGCTGGTGTAGCTGCTGCGAAAATGACTAAAACAGGAAAAATCGGCTTCGTTGGTGGAGGAGATATTCCCGTTATTAATCGCTTTGAAGCTGGATTCGTTGAAGGGGCTAAAACAGTAAATCCAGATATTGAGATTCAAAGAAAATATACTGGTGCATTTGATAAAGCTGATCTTGGTAAAATGACAGCTAACAGTATGTATTCTTCAGGCGTAGATATTATCTTCCATGCTGCTGGTGCAACTGGTAACGGTGTATTCTCTGAGGCAAAGGAACGTAAGAAAAAAGATCCTAATGCAAATGTATGGGTAATTGGTGTAGATGCTGACCAATACGAAGAAGGTAAAGTAGATGATAAAACAAACGTTACTTTAACATCTATGTTAAAAGGTGTTAACGCAGCAGTTGTGGATATTTCAAATAAAGCGAAAAACGGTGAATTCCCAGGCGGCAAAACGCTTACTTATGGTTTAGCTGAAGACGGAGTGAAGCTTGCAGATTCTCGTGGTGCAATCCCAGCAGATGTTCAAGCTGTCATCGACGAATATAAAGAAAAGATTTCCAAAGGTGAAATTAAAGTTCCAGAAAAAGTGAAAAAATAATTCATCTTTTGATCATCATAAGGGACTTTTAGAAGGCCCTTATGATGCTTTTTCAATCTATCGTTATATTTCGACTATTCGCAATACTCTATTTGATTCTATTTATTTACCATAGAGGTAGTAATTTTTCTATGAGTTTATCTTAAGAATAGTAATGATGGTATCAAGTTAATAGAAGAAAGGTTTCTAACGATGACCTTTCCTGTATTAATTTATCTTCATTCAGAAGAATATCTACCTCTATTAGTGGGACAAGATATGTATGAATTTTTTTAATAGGGTACATAATGCCGCTGAACGAAGATGAAACTTCTGGCTGGAGTCATTGCTGTGCGATGTGAAAAACGTTGAACTAACAGTGACTATGGCTAGTATTATTAAGTTTGTCTCAAACAAATCTAAATAACGGTTTCAAAAATTGGACGTATTGTTTATCTGTGCGAAAGCGGAGTGTTAACGAAACGTCAGCTACACATGTTTTCTGTGGCTAAAGCGAAGTAACAGCCACAAGGTGAAATGATAAAAGTGCCTATTAAGGGAGTGACGAAATTGGAACACGTGATTGAGATGCTAGGAATCCGAAAAGAATTCGGTAATTTCGTGGCGAATAATAACATCACCCTCCAACTGAAAAAAGGCGAAATCCATGCATTGTTAGGTGAAAATGGTGCAGGTAAATCGACTTTAATGAACGTCCTTTTTGGTTTGTATCAACCAGAGGGTGGCGAAATTCGAGTTCGTGGGAAGGCTGTTAAAATTACCAACCCAAATGTGGCCAATGATTTAGGGATTGGTATGGTCCATCAACACTTTATGTTAGTGGAAAATTTTACAGTAACAGAGAATATTATTTTAGGTTCGGAGCCTACAAAAATGGGTGTTATTAATATTAAAGATGCGGCAAAGAAAGTACAGGCACTTTCTGAAAAATATGGTTTAGATGTTGATCCATATGCCAAGATCGAGAATATTACAGTAGGGATGCAACAGCGTGTTGAAATTTTAAAGACGTTATACCGCGGTGCTGAAATTTTAATCTTTGACGAACCTACTGCCTCTTTAACACCACAGGAGATTACAGAGCTTATTCAAATAATGCGCCGCTTAATTGCAGAGGGCAAATCCATTATTTTAATTACCCATAAGCTAAAAGAAATTATGGAAGTCTCTGACCGTGTGACGATTATCAGAAAAGGGGAAGGGATTGGAACAGTTATAACTGCTGACACAAATCCTAACAAATTAGCTGAAATGATGGTTGGTCGCCAAGTCGAATTTAAAACAGAAAAAACAGAAGCAAATCCAACTGATGAAGTACTTGCAATTGAAAACTTGATTGTTACAGACTATCGTAATATTGATAAAGTAAAAGGGTTGAACTTAAAAGTACGCAAAGGTGAAATTGTTGGTATTGCGGGTATCGATGGCAACGGGCAATCCGAGTTAATTGAAGCCATTACAGGCCTACGTAAAATTAAAAGTGGTAACGTTAAATTAAATGGCAAAGATATTACAAATATGAAACCTCGAAAAATTACTGAGGAAGGCGTTGGGCATATCCCACAAGATCGCCATAAACACGGTTTAGTATTAGATTTCCCAATTGGCCATAATATCGCACTGCAAACATATTACCAGTCTCCAATCGCTAAGGGCTTTGTCATGGACTACAAGAAGGTGTCTGAAAAAGCGCGCCAAATTATTGAAGAATATGATGTTCGTACTGGTAATGGTGAAATGACTCCAGCACGTGCGCTTTCAGGTGGTAACCAGCAAAAAGCGATTATCGGTCGTGAAATTGATCGTAATCCAGATTTATTGATTGCTGCTTTACCAACTCGTGGCCTTGACGTAGGTGCTATTGAATTTATTCACTCTCGCCTTATCGAGCAACGTGATAAAGGAAAAGCAGTACTGTTAATTTCATTTGAATTAGATGAAGTCATGAATGTTTCTGACCGTATCGCTGTTATTTATGATGGTCAAATTGTTGATGAGTTAAATCCAAAAGAAACAACAGAACAAGAACTTGGTCTATTAATGGCAGGACAAAGTAGTAAAAATAACATGAATGATGCGAAGGAGGGGAACGACTAATGTCAAATCGTGTCATTAATATACTCGTTCCTATCATCTCTATTATTATCGGTTTAATTGTTGGTGCTATCGTGATGGTAGTCAGCGGCTATGACCCAGTACAAGGTTATAGCGCTCTTTGGACAGGTATTTTTGGAGATTCATATTCAATTGGGAACACAATTCGTCAAATAACACCGTACCTATTGGCCGGGCTTGCAGTAGCATTTGCATTCCGCACAGGTTTATTCAACATCGGTGTTGAAGGTCAGCTAATTTTAGGTTGGCTAGCAGCAGCTTGGGTAGGATCTGCATTTGACCTACCTAAAATTATTCACTTACCATTAGCATTACTTGCTGCAGCAGCAGCAGGTGCATTTTGGGCCTTTATTGCAGGTTTCTTAAAAGCGAAATTTAAAGTTCACGAAGTAATAGCGACAATTATGTTAAACTACACTGCGCTTTATATTGCGAATGCAGTGATTAAAAGGTTGTCTGACGGTGGCTTTAAAACAGAACGAGTTCATGAATCAGCTTCATTACGTTCTCCGTTTTTAAGAGAGCTTACAGACAATTCAAGTCTTCACTATGGCATCATTGTTGCACTGTTAATGGTAATAGTTATGTGGTTCATTTTAGAAAAAACAACACGTGGATATGAGCTAAAAGCGGTAGGCTTTAACAAGCATGCTGCAGACTATGCTGGTATGAGCGTTAACAAAAACATTATTTTAGCTATGACGATTTCAGGTATGTTCGCTGGTCTTGGTGGTGCTATGGAGGCACTAGGTACTTTCGGAAACGCCTCTATTAAACCAGGCTTTACTGGTATAGGTTTCGATGGTATCGCCGTGGCCTTACTTGGTGCCAACACACCACTAGGGGTAGTATTTGGGGCTTCATTATTCGGCTCACTTAAATACGGAGCGCTAAATATGCCGAATGCTGCAGGTATTCCAGAGGAAATCGTGTCTATTATTATCGCGTTAATTATTTTCTTCGTGGCATCAGGCTATATTATTCGAGTAGCGTTACAAAAGTTGAGCAAGAAAAAGGAGGGACAATAACATGGGCTTTTTAGAAATGTTATATTTCATCATCCCTTCGGCGATTCTTTATGCAACACCTTTAATTTTTACGGCAATCGGTGGTGTATTCTCTGAACGTTCTGGTGTAGTAAACATCGGACTAGAAGGTTTAATGATTGTTGGTGCATTTGTTGGTATTTATGTCAATTTAGAATATGCTTCAACATTCGGTGCAGCAACAATTTGGGTGGCAATGCTGGCAGCTTTCATTATTGGGGGAATCTTCTCACTTCTCCATGCAGTTGCGTCTATTTCCTTCCGTGCCGATCAAACAGTATCGGGGGTTGCTATCAACTTATTAGGTTTAGCGGTATCCGTATTCTTGGTAAAAATGATTTATGATAAAGGTCAAACAGATATGATTGACCAAGCTTATGCAATAAATCGTTTCGCTGTCCCTTATTTAGAGGACATACCGTTCTTTGGTCCATTATTATTCCAAAATGTCTACAGTACATCGATATTAGCTTTTGCAGTAGCTTTTGGATCATGGTTTATCATTTATAAAACACCATTTGGGTTACGTTTACGCGCTGTTGGTGAACATCCAATGGCTGCAGATACGATGGGAGTAAATGTTAATAGAATGCGCTATATTGCTGTTGTCATCTCTGGGGCATTAGGTGGTCTTGGTGGTGCAGTGTACGCGCAATCGATTGCAGGCAATTTCTCACATGCAACAATTGCTGGTCAAGGCTTTATGGCCATTGCAGCAATGATTTTCGGGAAATGGCATCCAATTGGTGCATTGGGTGCAGCATTATTCTTTGGTGTAGCGCAAACGTTAAGTATTGCAGGAAGCGGAATTCCTTACGTTCAAGATGTTCCTGCTGTGTACTTACAAATCTTACCGTACGTCTTAACGATACTTGCATTAGCAGGATTTATCGGTAAAGCGAGTGCACCAAAAGCTAGTGGCCAACCTTATATTAAGGGGAAACGCTAAAAAACAGACAATTATTTACACTAAAGACTGGGCGAAAATGCTCAGTCTTTTTCCTTGTACATATCTCAAGTGTTTGGGAAAATAATGGTTAGAGGTTAACCTTTACTTGCTAGTATGAACAGGTTCATTAATCAACCAAATGTAATTTCTCACTTTTCATATACATACTTTGGATTCTTTTTGCAATTATAGACAATAGACATGTATAGTATGTGTAGTACTTTGTTATATTAAGAAAGATAAGGAGGGTTCTATATATGTTTAAAACAATACCTTTTGCAAAAGGTGTCAATTTGCATATCCGACAAACGACCCAATTTAAAACCGTGAATTTTTCAATTAAATGGAGAAGAGCATTAACGGCCACAAATGCGTCTGAACGCACTGTGTTAACAAATGTATTGCAACACAGTAATGAAAAATATAAGACAACAGCTGCATTCCGAGGTTTCTTGGATGACTTGTATGGCACAGTGTTGTATTTTGACACATCTAAACGTGGTAATGAACATACAGTACTGATGAATGTAGAAGCCGTTAATGATCATTATTTGGCAAATACAAGTGTTTTAAACGAGGTACTCGGTTTATTGCACACAGCAATATTTGAACCGAATTTAGAAAACGGTGTATTTAAGGAATCTATTGTAGAGCGTGAAAAGAAAACGGTCATTCAGCGTATTGAGTCTATTTTTGACGATAAATCTCGTTTTGCGCAGCAACGTCTTCAACGAATTTTACGTCCAAATGAACCGGCCTCTATTTCTGCTAACGGAACTGTCGAGGACATTCAAAAAATAACCCCTACATCATTATTTGAAGCATATCAATCCATGCTTGCTAATGATAAAATCGACATCTATGTAGCAGGTGATATCAATGAAGACGAAATCGTAGCGAACCTAAAAAAAGCGCTACCATTTACTGATCGTACACCTGAAGAAATCCCAGCTGTGCTTCCGCAACAGCATCCACAAAATGATTATGTACGTGAACAACAAGAAATGAAGCAAGGAAAGCTGCATATTGGCTTTAGTACACCAGTACGATTTGGTGACCCGGATTTCACTAAAATGCAAATCTTTAACGGCGTGTTCGGTGGTTATCCTCATGCCAAATTATTTATGAATGTTCGTGAAAAGGAAAGTTTAGCTTACTATGCGTCTAGCTCATATGCGTCACATTATGGCTTAGTCTTTGTTGTGTCTGGGATTGAACCAAAGAATGAAGAAAAAGCGCTCTCACTAATTAAGGAACAACTTACTGTTATGCAAGCAGGCGATATTACAGATTTGGAAATAGAGCAAACAAAGGCAATGCTGACGAATCAGCTAAAAGAAGCATTGGATTCTGCTCGAGGACAAATAGAAATTTTTGACCAATATAAAGATTTACCCGAGGAGTTTTCTGTTGAAGCTTGGGCAAATAAATGGAAAGCTGTGACCAAGGAAGATATTGTTGAAATGGCGAAGCAAGTACAGCTAGAAGCGGTCTATTTCTTATGTGGAAAGGAGCAAGCCGCACAATGAAAACAATTGAATTCAAGCAATTAGATGAAACATTGTATTATGAAAAATTAGAGAATGGCTTAGATGTCTATATTTTACCAAAAAAAGGCTTTTCAAAAACGTTTGTGACGTTTACAACTAAGTACGGTTCTGTTGATCGTACATTTGTGCCGATTGGTGAGACGGATAGCATTACAGTACCAGATGGCATTGCTCACTTTTTAGAGCATAAAATGTTTGAAAAAGAAGATGGCGATGTCTTCCAAAAGTTTAGTGAATTCGGTGCTTCAGCCAATGCCTTTACATCATTTACACGTACGGCGTATTTATTTTCTTCGACGAACAATATTTATAACAGCACAGAAACATTATTAAATTTTGTTCAAGAGCCTTACTTTACAGAAGCAACAGTCAATAAGGAGAAAGGCATCATTGGTCAGGAAATTACGATGTATGACGATCAGCCAGATTGGCGGCTCTATTTTGGTACAATCGAAAATATGTATCATAATCACCCAGTAAAAATTGATATCGCTGGTACAATAGAGACGATTGATGGCATTACAGCGGACCATTTATACACGTGCTACAATACATTTTATCATCCGTCCAATATGTTATTGTTTGTCATTGGCGCAGTAGATCCTAATGAAATGATGACGTTTATTCGTGACAATCAAGGCAAAAAAGAATTCCCTGAACTAACACCTATTCAACGCTTCTTTGATCAAGAACCGACTGAGGTTGCTATTAAAGAACGTGAGTTGCATATGGATGTACAAAAGCCTAAGGTCTATATCGGTTTAAAAGCAAAAGAAACAAATTTTTCAGGGCGTGACATGTTAAAGCATGAGCTGTCTGTTCAAATTGCACTTGAACTTATTTTTGGACGTACATCTAAATTTTATGAGAGTGTCTATGAAAATGGCTTGATTGATGAAACGTATGCATTTGATTTCACGTTAGAAAAGGGCTTTGGTTTTGCTATGATTGGCTCAGATTCTACAGAACCGGCTGCATTAGAGAAAGCAATTAAGGAAGAATTAGCAAAGTATGATGGAGATGCACAATTTGAAAGTGCAGATTTAGAACGAGTAAAACGTAAAAAAATAGGTTTCTTCCTACGTGCACTGAATTCTATTGAATTTATCGCCAACCAATTTACACGTTATTCGTTTAATGAAATGAATTTGTTCGATGTTGTGCCTGTACTAGAGGAACTAACGATTGACGATTTGAAAAAAGCATTTTCTTCAATTCAAGGTGAATCTCAACAAACTGTCTTTAAAATTTTACCTACGGAGAAGGGCGTACAGTGAAAAAGTTTGCCCTCGTGTTAGGTGCATCAGGTGAGATTGGCCGTGCTATTTGCCAGAGTCTGGCAGAGGACGGTTGGTCCATCTACATACACTTTTCAAACAATGAAACAGCAGCACAGGCTTTATACCGCTCTCTTTCAGAAAACTTCCCTGCACAGGAATTTATGCTTGTACAGGGAGATTTTTCGAAAGCTTCCGGGGCACAATTGTTAACATCGCAAATTTTTAATGTGCAAGCGATTGTCTTTGCAAATGGTCAAGCGCATTATGCTCTGCTTGAAGATACTACGGTGGAGGATATGGATGCATTATGGCATGTTCATGTGCAAAATCCAATGCGTCTGACGGCATTGCTGTCATCAAAGCTTCGCGCTCATGATGTCAGCTATGTGCTTTTTATCGGTTCGATTTGGGGAGAGGCTGGATCGGCTGGCGAAGCACTTTACGCCACCGTGAAGGGCGCTCAACATGCTTTTGTGAAGTCATATGCAAAAGAAGCGGCACTGTCACGCATTCGTGTTAATGCCATTGCACCTGGCTTTATTAATACCTCGATGAACAGTCATTTATGTGAAGAAGAGCTTGACTATATTTTAGAGGACATTCCGCTAGGTATAGTTGGACAAACAACAGATGTTGCTGAAATGGTGCGTTTCTACCTTTCTGGAAAAGCAGATTATGTAACGGGACAAATCATTCGATTAAACGGTGGTTGGTACATATAATGTTCTTTTTTGCACATACTACATGTGTAAAGGAGGAGGAACATATGACGATTTTAGAAAACTGGCAAAAATGGACATCGTTTTTAGGTCAAAATGTTATGCAAGCCGAATCAAGTGGCATGCCAAAGAAAATGATTCAATCGGCTGCTGTACAAATTGGGGAATATTTGGCGACAAATGTCGATCCTAAAAATGAACAAGAACGAGTGCTGTCGGATTTATGGAGCGTTGCCTCTGAAGATGAAAAACATGCATTGGCGAATTGTGTCATTAAACTTGTACAAGATAAGCATGTGCAGTAAAAAAAAGAGGAGAACTATCTCCTCTTTTTTCTGTTTAAAAAGGGATTTTTTGCATTGAAAAGGGAACGTATGTAAGCCTATTTTGTATGTTCAAAAAAAAAATAGAAAGTTTTTAAAAATAACGCCATAATTCCACGTATTCTAACTTTCCATTACATAAAAAATCAGCTATGATGGAACTTATAAAGGATTTTTTACGTTAACTAATAGGAAGGGAACGAATGTGTTTGAGCGATTGGTACTTTGAATATGAAATTCAGGTGAATCGCCCTGGATTATTAGGAGATATTGCTTCACTTTTAGGGATGCTTCGGGTCAATATTATTTCAATAAGCGGTGTCGATGAGGATCGACGTGGTATGTTAGTGCATACAGACAACGATGAGACAATTGAGCGTTTTCGTACAATTGTTTCGACAATGGAACATATTAACGTGACCAAATTTCGACAACCTAAACTCCGTGATCGTTTAGCTATTAGGCACGGTCATTATATTCCTCGAGATGCAGATGAAAAAAACACCTTCCGCTTCGTACGAGATGAACTTGGCATTTTAGTTGACTTTATGGCTGAACTCTTTAAAAAAGAAGGTCATAAGCTCATTGGGATACGTGGAATGCCTCGTGTTGGAAAAACAGAATCGATCGTGGCGGCTAGTGTATGTGCCAATAAAAAATGGATTTTTTTATCATCTACAATGATTAAGCAGACTGTTCGCAATAAGCTCGCTGGTGATGAATTCAGTGACAATAATATTTTTATATTAGATGGCATTGTGACACGTCGTTCATCGGATGAGCGGCATTTGCAACTAGTGCGTGAAATGATGAGTATGCCTTCCATTAAGGTCGTCGAGCATCCAGACATGTTTGTTCAGCATTCAGAATATAAGATAGAGGATTTTGATTATATTATTGAATTACGTCATCATCCAGATGAAGAAATTACGTATGAAGTAATGGAAAAAAATCATATGATGTCCGAATCCAATTCATTTGGAGGATTTAATTTTTAAATTGATGTTAAAGTAGGTGTTATGAGTGGCAGAATTAGGGACTCGACTGAAAGAGGCGAGACTGTCTAAAGGCTACAGTTTAGACGATTTACAAGAAATAACGAAAATTCAAAAGCGTTATTTAATAGGTATTGAAGAGGGCAATTATTCGATTATGCCTGGTTCGTTTTATGTACGAGCTTTTATTAAACAATATGCTGACGCTGTCGGTTTGAACGCAGAGGAACTTTTAGAAACGTATAAAAGCGAGCTACCAGGTACTCCAAACAATCAAGTAAGTCAATCGATGACGACTAGCCCAAGTAGAAGAAAAGTATCAAAGGGCCCTTCTACTAAAATGATGGAGGCAATGCCCAAAATAATCGTTGGTTTATTTATCATTGTCATTATTGTGGTAATTTGGGTGCTTATGCAGTCTAGAAATAGTGCAGGACCAAATGTTACAGACGATTCAGCTTCATCAGAAATGCAATATGATTCAAAAGTAAAACCAATAGATACAGAAAAAGATAAAGAAAAAGAAAATAAAAAAGCTCAAACAGATGACAAACAAGAGTCAACAGATTCAAAAGATTCAGAAAAGGAAACACCTGACGAAAAACAAACTGAAGAGGGCAAGCAATCGATTTCAGCGGGGACTGTTGAAGCGGATGGTGCTACAACTTCTTATACGTTAACAGGTGCAGATACATTTAAAATACGTATTGAAGTATCAGGTCCTACATTTATCGGTATTCGAAACCAACAGCAACAAGAAATACTAACAGATACTCGTGTATATAATACAGGAGAAGTAGTAGAATTCGACGCAACATCTCAAAATTACGCTCGTATCCGCTTAGGTAATTCAACGCAAGCTAAAGTATACATTAATGACGAGCTTTTAACGTATGCACAGCAAATTGTAACGCAAAACATCGTCATCAATTTCAATAAAGAATAGTAGTCATCTAGTGATGACTACTTTCTTTCATCATGAAAGGTGTTAGAAAAATGAACATTCCAAATAAAATTACCATCTCTCGAATTTTACTTATTCCGTTCTTTGTCATTGTTATGATGTTTGATTTTGGTTGGGGAACAATGTCACTATTCGGTGCGGAGATGCCTGTTCATCATTTTGTAGGTGCACTCATTTTTATTATTGCTTCAACGACTGATTGGGTGGATGGTTTTTATGCACGTAAATATAATCTTGTGACAACATTTGGGAAATTCTTAGACCCACTTGCTGACAAATTGCTAGTTTCAGCAGCTTTTATTTTAATGGTAGAGCTTACAATGGCGCCTGCATGGATAATTATTATTATTATTAGCCGTGAGTTTGCAGTAACTGGCCTTCGTTTGATATTGGCAGGTGAAGGAGAAGTTGTTGCAGCGAACCAGCTTGGTAAAATTAAAACGTGGGCTCAAATTATGGCCATCGGAGCAGCACTTTTACACAATACAATCTTTACACTTATTGGTATTCCATTTGATACAATTATGCTATATATCGCATTGTTCTTTACACTGTGGTCTGGATGGGACTATTTCTATCTAAATCGACGTGTCTTACTTGAGTCTAAATAAGAGAGGTCTTGAGGATCATGAATGCTGAAATTCTTGCAGTTGGCTCAGAGTTATTGCTTGGTCAGATTTCGAACACAAATGCAAGATTTATTTCTAGTCAGTTGTCCGAGTTAGGGATAAATGTGTATTATCACACTGTTGTTGGAGATAATGCAAAACGTTTAGAAGAGGCTATTTCCATTGCAGAGACTCGTGCTGATTTAATCATTTTCTCTGGTGGGCTTGGTCCTACAAAGGATGATTTAACAAAGGAAACAATTGCTCGCCATCTTGACGTCCCTCTCGAATTTGATGAAATCGCACTGGCAAATATTGAACAATTTTTTGCAAAACGAGGACGTCCAATGACGGATAATAATCGTAAGCAGGCTTTAATATTAGCAGGTAGTGAGGTTCTTGTAAACCATCACGGTATGGCGCCTGGCATGATATTAAAAAAGGATGGGCGTACGTATATGTTGCTTCCAGGGCCACCTAAAGAGCTTGAGCCAATGTTCCAGTTTGAAGCGAAGCCAAAGCTCGGTGCGATGTTAAATGCTGGAGGGGTAATTACATCGAATGTTATGCGTTTTTATGGAATTGGAGAGGCGGAACTTGAAGTACGTGTCCAAGATATTTTAGATTCGCAAACAAACCCAACTGTTGCTCCACTTGCTTCTGACGGTGAGGTTACATTGCGTGTAACTGCCAAAGCAGAAACGGAGCAAGAAGCGCAGCAACTTATTACAGCAAAGGTAGCAGAGATTCAAGCACTTGTTGGGGACCATCAATACGGTATAGATGATGATTCTCTTGCCTCTAAAACAGTAGAGATGTTACTAGATAATAAGTTAACAATTTCTGCAGCAGAAAGTTTAACAGCGGGATTATTTCAGTCAGAGCTTGCTGAAATACCAGGTGTAGGGGATGCCCTTGTTGGTGGCGTTGTTACGTATACAGAAGAGGCTAAGATTAAGCAACTTGGTATTTCGAAAGAATTATTAACTACACATGGGATTGTAAGCAGTGAATGTGCAGCGGCTATGGCTAGTGCTGTACGTGAAAAGTTTGATACGGATATTGGTATTGGATTAACAGGCGCGGCAGGTCCTACAGCCCATGATCATCAACCAGTAGGGACGGTTTGGATTGGTATTGCAATTGGCGATGAAAAACCGATAACGTATTTACTTCATTTATCAGGTATGCGTAATACAAATCGACTTCGCGCGGCGAAATTTACTTGTCATTATTTAATGCAGCTTTTGGAAGAAAGAGGCTTTAAAAAACGTTAATCAATTATGCCTCGGCATAATTGTGTCCGGAATCGGCTTTGTGCCTAGGCCTGCAGATGTTTTTTGCGCGAAAGCGAAGCGTCAGCAGCACGACGTTGGTCACTCAGGCGTTTTCACAGGATGTGAAGTTCTTAGCCTGAGTTCCTCTTTTCAGCTGATGTTTGGACACCCGCTAAAAAGTAACTTATACCGGCATTCGTCTCACAACCTATAGAGATGTGCTGAAAGAAGTTAAATATAGTTGAAAATAGAAATTTGGGTAATGGAAAGTTACCCAAATTTTTATTTTGAAGAAAAACGAATAAATGTTCGCTTTTTTCTTGCGTCTTCTCTTAAAAACAAGTATAGTAGAGATAGAGAAAAACAGTGAACAGTTTTCGAAGGAGGAAAATGAATGAGTGATCGTAAAGCTGCCTTAGAACAGGCGTTAAAACAAATTGAAAAGAATTTTGGCAAAGGTTCTATCATGAAACTTGGCGAAAGGACCGATTTAGAAATCGCTACATCTTCAAGTGGTTCGTTAGCACTTGATGCTGCATTAGGTGTTGGTGGTTATCCACGTGGACGTATTATTGAAGTATACGGCCCTGAATCATCAGGTAAAACAACGGTTGCTCTTCATGCCATTGCAGAGGTGCAGGCGAATGGTGGACAAGCAGCGTTTATCGATGCTGAGCATGCGTTAGATCCAATCTATGCACAAAAATTGGGCGTCGATATTGATGAGCTTTTATTATCTCAACCAGATACAGGAGAACAGGCGCTTGAAATCGCAGAAGCATTAGTACGTAGTGGTGCTATCGATATCATCGTTATTGACTCAGTAGCAGCATTAGTTCCGAAAGCGGAAATCGAAGGAGATATGGGTGATTCGCATGTTGGTTTACAAGCGCGTTTAATGTCTCAGGCCTTACGTAAGCTTTCAGGTGCTATCAATAAATCAAAAACGATTGCTATTTTCATTAACCAAATACGTGAAAAAATTGGTGTTATGTTCGGAAACCCAGAAACAACACCTGGTGGACGTGCACTTAAATTCTATAGCTCCGTTCGCTTAGAAGTACGTCGTGCAGAAGCTATTAAACAAGGCAATGACATTATGGGTAACCGTACAAAAATTAAAATTGTGAAAAACAAAGTAGCACCACCATTCCGTACAGCAGAAGTTGATATTATGTACGGTGAAGGAATTTCAAAAGAGGGCGAAACAGTCGATTTAGGTGTTGAACTAGACATCGTTCAAAAAAGCGGTTCTTGGTACGCTTACGGTGATGAGCGCCTAGGTCAAGGTCGTGAAAATGCTAAACAGTATTTAAAAGAAAATCCAGCAGTACTTGACGACATCGCAAATAAAATCCGTGCTTCTTACGGTATTGCATCTTCATCTTACACAATTGCTGCGCATGATGAAGAGGAAGATATGGATGAGGAATTAAAGCTTCTTCTTGAAGATAAATAATATAAATGCATTGTTCCCACTCTTTATAGTGAGAGCAATGCATTTTTTTGTTTACACATACTGGGGAATATGGTTTTATAATATTTGTTAGGATATCCATATATTTAGTAGCGAAGGAAAATGTCCGATCATTTCACCAAAAGTAACTAGTCTTAAAGATACTTCCTAAGTACTGCTTCTACCTATTAATTTTATAAGTTAAAATAAGTGTTAGTGTAAAAGTATTAGGTAATTAATTCTCTTAATGGATATCACTGACTTTTTTTCTTGGAAGGGCGAACATGTGCCCGACTATCCTTGACAGAGCTTGAGGCTAGCTATACAATTAAATATGTATAATTTCTGAATTATGACTTTAAATAGGCAGTACATTCTGTCTTCATTTAGTAGGCCTTTAAAGACCTATTAAATGAAGATTGGGCCATGGCAGATGTCATGGATTTTGAATGAAATGAATATAAGAATGTAGGCCTGAAATCTTCGTATCCAGCGAAAATGGCTAACTAATCTGCAACGGTAAAAACACTACGTCCTGTGACTTTACCGAATGACCGACATCGTATCGGCCCTCGTGCAGACCTGAACACAATTCAAAATCCGGGACGCAATAATTATGCCAAGGCGAAATTGATGTATGCGCCTACTGAAACTGTAATACCCAAATAGCAAGAGGAGGTGTTCATATGGATGGAATTACTATCATCTCCGCTTTGCTTGGACTCATCGTTGGTGCCGCTGTTAGCTATATCTACATGAAAAAAGTGAATGACTCAAAAATCACTGGTGCTAAACATGTCGCTGAAACAATCGTTGAAGAAGGAAAACGAGAAGCGGAGGCATTGAAGAAAGAAGCACTACTTGAAGCCAAAGATGAAACTCACAAATTTCGTACTGAAGCAGAAAATGACATTCGTGAACGTCGTTCAGAACTTCAGAAACAAGAGAACCGTTTATTGCAAAGAGAAGAGAATCTTGATCGCAAAGATGATGCTCTAAATAAGAGAGAAGCAAGCTTAGAGCGTAAAGAACAAGCTCTTAGCGAAAAACAACAGCATATTGAACAGATGGAAAGCAAAGTGGACGAGCTCGTTGCCACACAAAAAACGGAGCTAGAACGAATTTCTGCTTTAACTAGAGATGAAGCAAAAGCTATTATCTTAGGAGAAGTAGAAAAAGAGCTAGCAACTGATATTGCTGTGATGACGAAGGAATCTGAAACACGTGCGAAGGAAGAATCAGATAAAAAAGCACGTGAAATTTTATCACTGGCTCTGCAGCGTTTTGCAGCAGATCATGTTGCTGAAACAACAGTATCTGTCGTGAACTTGCCAAATGATGAAATGAAAGGTCGTATTATTGGTCGTGAAGGTCGTAACATCCGAACTTTGGAAACGTTAACAGGTATAGATTTAATTATTGATGATACTCCAGAGGCGGTTATTTTATCAGGCTTTGATCCAATTCGTCGTGAAACGGCTCGACTTGCACTTGAAAAACTTGTACAGGATGGCCGCATTCACCCTGCTCGAATTGAGGAAATGGTGGAAAAATCTCGTCGTGAGGTGGATGAACAAATCCGCGAAACCGGTGAGCAAACAACATTTGAAATTGGCATTCATAACTTACATCCAGATTTAATGAAGATATTAGGCCGCATGAAATATCGTACAAGCTATGGACAAAACGTCCTAAAACATTCAGTTGAGGTCGCATATTTAGCAGGCTTACTTGCTGCTGAACTTGGTGAAGATGTAGCATTAGCTCGCCGTGCAGGCTTATTACATGATATTGGTAAGGCTATCGACCATGAAGTTGAAGGTAGCCACGTTGAAATCGGTGTGGAATTAGCAATAAAATACAAAGAACATCCTGTCGTTATCAACAGTATTGCTTCTCACCATGGCGATACAGAAGCAACATCTGTTATTGCCGTATTAGTAGCTGCAGCTGATGCGTTATCAGCAGCTCGTCCAGGTGCTCGAAGTGAGACGCTTGAAAACTATATCCGTAGACTTGAAAAGTTAGAGGAAATTTCCGAAAGTTATGATGGTGTAGAAAAATCCTTTGCGATTCAAGCAGGTCGTGAAATTCGTATTATTGTACAACCTGAAAAAATTGATGACTTGGCTTCACATCGCTTAGCGAGAGATATCCGTAAGCGAATTGAAGAAGAACTTGATTATCCAGGCCATATTAAAGTAACGGTTATTCGTGAAACACGTGCAGTGGAGTATGCGAAATAATGTTGAATGTTAGAGGTTTCTCTAGATGAAAATCTAGGGAAACCTCTTTTTTATTATTTTTATCATAGAAAAACTGAAGCGACGGAAAGAGGTGCCGAAGTAACGGAAAGAAAGGTCAAAGCGACGGAAAGAAAAGTCAAAGCGACAGATAGAATAGCCCCAAAGCGCCAATTGAACGTTAACATTTGATGCATAACTAGAAAAAGGAACTATGCTAGTCATGTTTAACAACTACCTTTCATAAAAAAGAAGAAAAAGGAAGTTGTGATATAGATGATTGATATACATGCGCATTTATTATTCGGCGTTGATGATGGGCCAAAAAATGAGGCGGAATCATTGAAGATGCTACAGCAAACATCAAGTGAAGGAATAACAGAAATAATTTGTACGTCCCATGCAATGCATCCACAATATCATGTTAACTATTCGGTTGTAGAGGAACAAACAACATATTTACAGCAATTGTTAGAAGAAAATCAGATACCAATCAAACTTCATACAGGGCATGAAGTACGTTTGCATGAAGATCTCCATACATTGATTAAACAAAAGCAACTCCATACATTGGCAAATTCTAACTACATCCTTTTGGAATTATCCTCTAGTACGATCCCTGCGTATACAAGAAAAATGATTATACTGTTGAAGGCAGCGGGATATACTCCCATCCTTGCGCATCCTGAACGAAATTATGCCATTAGAGAAAAACCAACACGACTTGAAATATTGATTCAAGAAGGCGCGTTAACACAAATAACGGCAGGAAGTTTAATAGGTTTCTATGGAAAAGAGGTACAGCGTTTATCGTTAGCATTAGTGCGAGCAAATTATATTCATACATTTGGATCCGACGTGCATAATGTAACATCGAGACCATTTTTCTATAAGGCAGCTTTAAATTACCTTGAAAAACAAAAGGAGCTAGATGCTGTCGATCAACTCTTAAAGAATAATGAATTTGTCATTGCAAACAAGCAGATACTTCCGCTTGAATTAGACAAAATCTACAGTAAGAAATGGTGGAGAATTTTTTAACTTCTTTCAGCAAATGTTTTGTGTAGCGAAAGCGAAGCGTCAGCGAGCACAAAGGCGAATCCAATTATGCCGAGGTATAATGGATCATTATTATAATTAGAATTGAGCGTGATTTTCAGATGAAATTATGTTACACGCTACTGTTTAGCGCCCTTATATTTATGAGCTTAATGCAACCCGTTGAAGGGATTTATCATAAATTAACATTGTTGATTTGCCTAGTTATAATTTTTTTATCCTTTCTAATGCATAAAAAAATTATCATCCAAAATGTACAGGCCAGCTTGTTTTTTAGTTTAAATATTTTTTTCTGTGTCATTTCCGCGGGGGTCAATCAAGATATAGAGCTATTAAAAAATAGCCTTCAGTTATTTTGTATTTTTTTTACTGTAGCGATTTTTTTTAATGATATTGTGAGAAGGCGTGTTAAAGAAATTGTCCTTAATGGTGTTTTATTAGCGTATATTCCATTTCTTATTTTATGCTTTCAAAAAAATCATTTTATGTACGGTGCCTTTGCAGGGGTATTTGAAAATCCAAACACATTGGGCGTTTCCATGATAGGTTTGACAGTTGTGTTGCTGATGAAGCTTTATGAAATAATAATTGCAATGTTGGAGGGGCATCAACAGCTGAAATTAACAATTCAATTAGGGTGCTATACAATCTTTTATTTATTTGCCTTGTACGTCATTATGCTGTCGAATGCGCGTACATCACTATTAACGGTTACTATTTTGACAACAGTGATGATTGTTTTATTAGTAAAAAGAACGAAAAAAAGATTTTTGCCCTTACTAAAATTTTCATTTTTATTAATAGTAGCTTGTTTATTACTAATTATAGCTATCCATGAAGTTGAAATGATGCAGAAGGCGTTTCAAAGTATTCTTTTGAAAATGGAGAAAAAGTCTACAAATATTACAGATGGTCGTCTTGATATTTGGAAATATGTATTTGAGCATTTTAGTTTTTGGGGACATGGCGCTGAATCACTATGGGTAATAGGAGTTTCTCATGCTCACAATACATTTGTGAATATATTACAGGAGGCGGGCTTACTACCACTCGTATGTTATTCTGTCTTTCTTATATCGATTGCGAGAGGTCATAGTCAGATGGATAAACAGCTAGTGGTGTTTACAGTCTTCGTCATTGTCGCTGCACTGGGAGTATCAACATTTGAAATACTCTATTTTAATGTGCTTCATATACTTGTCTTTGTAGTAAGTGGATTTGGCAGAAATAAAAACATGACGTAGTTGGTCAAAAAAGCCTATTCAGTCGCAATATATTTTTATCGAATAACTGTAAGGTTTGCTTAATATACTTCATTAATATTGCAATTTATCTACATTTGTAGGAGGGAATCTATTTTTGTGAATGAAGAAATTACAGTTCAAAGTATAATAAAAGCATTGCAAAAACGCTGGTTCTTTATCCTAGTGCTTACAATGTTGTCGGTTGGTATAGCCGCTGTGTTAAGCTTTTTTATTTTAACACCCATATATGAAGCTGAGACACAAATAATAGTGAATCAAAAAAGCTATGATAATCAGCAACTAGTAGGGGCACAAAATGTTGATACAGATCTTCGGCTAATCAATACGTACAATGTCATTATTAAAAGCCCTGCTATTTTATCGAAGGTGATTGATAAGTTATCGCTAACGACTACACCTGAACGATTAATGAATCAAATAGATGTCTCTAGTGCGAGTAATTCCCAAGTAGTGAATATTCGTGTACAAGATGAGAAAGAGTCTAAGGCTGTAGAAATTGCCAATACAGTCGCAGAAGTTTTTAAAGAAGAAATCCCTGTGCTTATGCATGTGGACAATATCAATATCTTGTCTATTGCAAAAGCTAGTGAACATCCAGCACCTGTTAAGCCAAACAAAATTTTAAATCTACTGATTGGAGCTATGTGTGGTTTCGCTCTAGCCCTACTGTTTGCTTATATAATGGAAGCATTTGATAAAACAATTAAAACCGAACGTGATATCGAAGAAATTTTATCACTACCAGTCATCGGGGTGGTCAGTAATCTAGAAGCGCATGTAAGAAAAAAGTCTAAGGCTAGGGGGAACCCATAATGTTTTCGATGAGAAGAAAAAAGAAGAACAAGTCACTGATGGCACGCAAGCTAGTTACTGTTTCAGACGTTAAATCAATTCCATCTGAGCAGTTTCGAACGATTCGCACAAATATTAAATTTGCACAGCCAAATCAAGATGTGAAAACTATTTTAGTGACCTCCTCTATTCCTGGTGAAGGAAAATCCACAAATGCAGCGAATATCGGTGTAGTTTTTTCGCAAGATGAGAAGAAGGTATTAATCGTAGATGCCGATATGCGTAAGCCCACTCTTCATCATACATTTCATCTCGCAAATAGTGGTGGCTTATCCTCTATACTATCTAGGCAAGAAAAATTTATAGATGTTATTCAAGAAACATTTGTAGAAGGAGTAGACATCGTTTCAAGTGGACCCATTCCGCCCAATCCAACAGAGCTGCTAGCGTCTGAAACAATGATATCTTTTATGGAGATGGCCAAGGAAAAATACGATATCGTAATTTTCGATGCTCCGCCTTTATTATTTGTATCGGATGCACAAATTTTATCTAATAAATGTGATGGTACGATACTTATTGTCAATTCAGGCACTGTTGGGAAAGCCGCGGTGCTAAAATCAAAGTCCATATTAATGACTTCTCAAGCCAATATTTTAGGGATTGTGTTAAATAATTTTAAAATGAAATGGGATAAGTACTATCAATACTATGGAGTGGAGTAATAAAAATCTATGAAGAAGATTTTGCATATTATTCCGACTACAGACTTTGGCGGGGTTACAACGATGATACTAGACATTTGGGCTAATACAAATAAGTCATTGTACCAATTTGATTTTGTGGTGTTTAACAAAGGAAGATACCATGACTATTTTATGGAGCAAGGTTCCCAATTGTTTTATCAAAAATATATTACGAAGCAAGGTCCTCTTGCCTATGTGATGAAAATATACAAAATAATTAAAGAAAATGGATATGATGCAGTGCATGATCATACGGGTTATCGAGCTGTTTTTACATTGCTAGCAGCACGTTTGGCTGGCGTTAAATGTAGAGTGTTACACAGTCATACAAATGTTGCTGAAGAATGGAGTAATAAATATTTTTTGTCCTTTCTAAAAAAAATAAGTGTTATGAATGCGACAAAGCTCGTTGCATGTAGTACAAATGCAGGGAAGTTCTGCTTCGGAGAAAAATCCTTTGACCTATTATTTAATCCAATGGATATCTACAAAATAAAATATCTTTCACAAGCTGAAAAGAAATTATTTAAAAAAGAACTAGGCATTAGTGATGATGATTTAGTTTTAGGACATATTGGACGTTTTGTCCCTGTAAAGAATCAACAGTTTCTACTGAAACTTGCTACAAGGTTAAAGCAAAAACATATTAAATTTAAGTTATTGCTTATTGGAGAGGGGCCATTAGAGGAAGAAATTCGTATGTTAGTCGAACATAATCATTTACAGGAATCCGTAAAACTATTAGGCCAACGTGCTGATATTTTCAAACTTCTTCAGCTGTTCGATAAATTTATTTTACCATCTAAATATGAGGGGTTTGGAATCGTCCTATTAGAGGCACAGGTATGTGGGACCCCATCACTTGTTTCTACAACTGTACCTAGAGAAGTCGATCTTAATGTAGGCTTAATTCAGTATTTAGATATAAATGGGGATATTGAAGATTGGCTACAAGAAATCATCAAAAAGAATGAGCCGATTGAACTGCATAGCATTATAGATGGAGTCGAAAACAAAGGATTGAATGCAGAAGATATTGCCAAAAAAATGTGTTCTTACTACATTTAACACTTAGCTATGAATATGCAATCAATCTAAATCTTAATTCGGAAGATATACGCTTAGAATCCGCTCGGGTAGAGGTGTCAACTGCTCAGGTAGGTCGAAAATCCGTTCGAGTAAAGGCGTTAACTGATTAAGTAAGCTAACAATCCAAATGTAGAGTCTCAATAGCTCAGACAATCTAAGCCCATGATAAAAAAGGATGATCGTATACAAAAAAAGATTAAAATTACTCATATCATAACCGCCATTGGTTTTGGAGGAGCGGAAACTATGCTCTATCGATTATTACAATCCATCGACAGGGATTTGTATGAGGTAGATGTTATTTGTTTGACGGAGATGGATGTATATGGCGAGTTAATTCAACAGCAATTAAATATGAATGTTTATATTTGTAATATGAAATCTAATTTCCTACGTTCACTTCTAACTTGTTTGAAAGTATGTAAAAATAGCGACATTATCCAAACGTGGATGTACCATTCAAACTTATTAGGTTATCTGATTTCAAAGGTTTGGAGAAAAAAGCTAATTTGGGGAATTCACCATAGCAATTTGGATAAAAAGGACAATAAATGGACAACTATTTTTATTGCAAAGCTTTGCGCGAGATTATCTAAAAAGGTAGATATGATTATTTCCTGTGGTCCAAAAGTAAAAGAGATTCATGAAGCAATCGGATATGCTAGTCATCAACATAAGGTCATCGTCAATGGCATTAATACGGATTTATTTAAGCCAAGTGTCAAAAGACAATATTATTTAGAGCTTTTTGATGTAGATAATCGACATATTTTATTGCATGTTGGTAGATGGGACCCATTAAAGGATTATAAAAATTTAATTGCTAGCTTAAAACAGTTAAATCTTGAAAGACAAGATTTTTATATGTTTCTAGTGGGGCTTGAAATAGATGCGAATAATAGTGAGTTACTTCAAATGATAAAGGATGCCCATTTAGAGGATGTCATTTTTTTATTAGGTAGTAGAGATGATATATCACAGTTAATGTCGGCAGCTGATCTGTTTGTCTTATCCTCTTCAGGTGAGGGGTTACCAAATGTATTAGTGGAGGCATTAGCGAGTGGAACGTGCTGTATCACGACAGATGTGGGAGATTGCAAATATTTAGTGGGAGAGTTCGGCGAGACAGTTACTGCCAAGGATGCTTATGCGTTATCTCAAGCTATCAATAAAGCATTAAATTATAGTTCGAAGCAATATGCTGAAAAGGCAAAGCTTGGTAGAGAACATATATTAGCTAATTTCAATATTAAACAGGTAATAGAACAATATCAATCAATATATCCAATGGTGTTGCCAAAAAGCTATTCAAAATAAGGAAAAGGTGTGTTTATGAAAGAAATTAAAATTGCAGCAGTTCTTTCATATATAACAATTGGTTGTACGATTATTTCTTCCATAGTGTTTACGCCAATCATCATCTCGATGCTTGGGCAAGAAGAATACGGTCTATATTCACTAATGATTGTGCTTGTTGGTTACCTTTCCATTTTAGATTTAGGGTTAGGCAACGCCATTGTGCGCTATATTTCTAGAAACAGAGCGACGAATGATAAAGTATTAGAAGCGTCGTTAAATGGTTTTTTTCTAAAATTATTTATAGGTATTGGTATTATTACATTACTCGCTGGCTTCCTTCTATTTTCACAAGTGGACGTAATTTTTGGAAAAAGCTTGACTGTAGAACAGCTCGATAAAGCCAAGATAATGGGCTATGTCATGACGATAAGTTTGGCGGCGCAATTTCCACTTAGTGTGTTTTCCTCCATATTACAAGCCTATGAAAAATTCATTTTTATTAAATTAACAGCATTACTGCAGGTCATCATACAGCCTCTAACGATGTTGTTTTTCCTTTTACAAGGCACAAATGCTGTTACATTAATTTATATTGTAGCGATCTACAATGCGCTATTTTTACTCATTGATGCGCTATTTTGTCTAAAAGTACTGGATATTAAATTTACGTTTACATTGAATAATCGAGCTTTCATAAAGGAAATCTTCGTCTATGCCATTTTTATTTTTATTACAGTTATTGTCGACAAAATTTATTGGCAAACGGATCAAGTTCTTTTAGGAATAATAAAAGGAACTGAGGAAGTAGCAATTTATGCAGTTGCTATACAAATTGTCTTAATTTTTATGTCGCTGGCCTTGGCGATTAGCGGCTTGTTTTTGCCTCGAATTTCGATTTTAGTGACACAAGATGAAGGGTTATTGCACATTAATAAACTATTTATAAAAGTAGGATCCATACAATTTTTAGTAGTTGGCTATATATTGGGGGGCTTTTTTCTTTTTGGGAAAGAATTTTTATCATTATGGTTAGGCAAAGAATTTATAGCCGTTTATTATATTGTGTTAATTATTATGATGCCTTTTATAATAGATCTCATTCAAAATCTGGGATTAAGTGTGTTGAAGGCTAAAAATTTATTTAAATTTAGAACGATATTATTAATAAGTGTAGCGGTCGGAAATATTTTTATTTCAATTCCTGCGATTTATTATTATGGGAAAATCGGTACAGCCTATGTCACAGCGTGTTCCTTATTTATTGGAAATGTTGTGATTATGAATATTTATTATTATAAGAAAGTAAAATTAGATGTTTACGGATTTTGGAAGGCAATAGGAAGATTAGCAATTGCCTTTGGGCTCGCCGTTACTTGCATAAAGCTTTTATGGTTGGTGACAAATCCAGCAACTACTTGGTTTTCAATTGTTCTCTATATTTTTTACTATAGTGTAATTGTTGGCGTTAGCCTGCTATTTGTAGGGTTGAGAAAAGAAGAGAGAAAAAGATGGCTGGAGTTAGCTAAAAGCCATTTTTTAACTTATTTCAGCAGATGGCGAAACATCCGCTGAAATAGAGGAACTCAGTCTAAGAACGCCACGTTCTGTGGCAATTTATCTGTGCGAAAGCAAAGCGACAGCTACAATTATGCCGAGGCATATTTGATAAAATAGGGGAGGTGCGAAATTTTGGAATCCAAAATCTTAGTGAGTGTCATCCTTCCTGTTTATAATGCAGAAAAATATTTAGAGAAATGTTTAGCTAGCATATGTCAGCAAACGTTAAAAAACATAGAAATAATTGCTATTAATGATGGTAGTAGTGATCAATCATTGATGATCTTACGTAAATTTGCAAAAGAAGAAGCACGAATCACTATTTTTGACATACCAAATGGAGGCGTAAGTAAAGCAAGAAATTTAGGCATTGAGCATGCGAATGGTCAATATGTTACTTTTGTTGATGCGGATGATTGGATTGAAGTAACGATGCTCCAAGAATTGTATCTCGCTTGTAGATTAACAGGAGCAACTATTGCGAAGTGTGATTTATTTTGGCAGGAGACGAATGGTAGTAGACACTTGAGTTACCTTTCACAAGCTTGTTGTACGTATAGTGCAGTAGATTGTTTAAATCAGTTATTTACTGAAATAGGAGAAAGACATTTTGGCTTTGTTAGCTGTAAATTATATTTAAAAACTTTTCTAGATAAACACGCTCTACGATTTGATGAAGATATGAGTTTTGCAGAAGATACAGTTTTTATTACGAGAGCCGTCATAAAGAATCAAGCTATTTGCTATGTTCCTAAGCAGTTATATCACTATAATGTTGAAAACCAAAACTCATTAACAAGAGGGACAATCGTTAATTTACGTCAGAAGTATGATGTATTATATGAAAAGCTGAAAAAGGAGCTAGAAATTGGCAATATATATAATGAAATAAAAAATAGCTTTTTAAATTATCAGTTTGAAGGACTACTTGTGATCTTGCATCATATCCAGACAAACACAGTCAGACAAGATATTAAAGTAGAGATACAATCATTTCTAAGAAAATATCCAGATCTACTAAAGGTCAAACTTATTAATAGAAATGTAAAGCAATTATTGTTTTTTAGGCTCATAAAGATGAATTGGCTCAATCTTTCCTCAACACTTATTTACGCCAATTTGAAAAAGAATAAAATAATTTAAGGGAATGCCAAATAATTAGTGTTTTATATTTTTTTTTGCTTAATGTTCTTACTGAGGTTACAATTAATGATGATATTTATCTTCAATGATATACGTGTAAGTAAAGAAGATTAAGTCTCTCAATGGAAACCAAAATGACATTGGGCGTAATGGATAGAAAGAGTGGTATTGTAAAAATGAAAGTTTTATTTATAGGTGATATTGTAGGTTCAATAGGACGGGATGCTGTAGAAAAATATTTACCCCGATTAAAGAAAAAATACAATCTAGACATTGTTATTGCCAATGGTGAAAACGCAGCAGCGGGTCGTGGTATAACACATAGTATTTATAATGATTTATTGCAAATGGGTGTGGATGTTATTACGATGGGTAACCACACTTGGGATAATAAAGATATTTTTGATTTTATTGATGATGCGGATTATTTAATACGCCCTGCAAACTTTTCAAGTGAGGCCCCAGGTAAAGGTATGATGCAAATTTCAAAAAATGGCGTTACATTATCTGTTATTAATTTGCATGGTCGAGTATTTTTACCTCCTCATGAGGATCCATTTGCGATGGCGGAGAAATTAATCGAAGAAGCACATAAAACATCACCGCTTGTATTCGTTGATTTCCACGCAGAAGCGACAAGTGAAAAAATTGCCCTTGGATGGCACTTAGATGGAAAGGCCTCGGCAGTCGTTGGTACACATACACATGTGCAAACAGCTGATGCACGTATTTACCCAAATGGAACAGCCTATATTACGGACGTTGGTATGACAGGTCCATACGATGAAATTTTAGGAATGACGAAGGAAAGTGTTATTTATAAATTCCAAACAAATATGCCATCTCGTTTCGAAGTGCCTAAAAAAGGACGCGAAGTGTTAAGTGGTTTCTTTGTAGAGATTGATGATAAAACAGGAAAAGCTCGACATTGTGAGCGAATTTATATAAACGAAGATTATCCGTTTCGAGGATAAGGAGAGAAACTATTGTGTATTAAAAAATACACAATAGTTTTTTGTTTTGAAAATTTGTTAATTCAATGAAATTAAAGCATCATAATAAAATATGACTCTTCGGCAAAACGAGGGGTTGATTTCCGCTCCGACTGGGCGCTTTCCTGGGGGCGTCCTATGAGCCGCTTCACTCGCGTTGCTCGCTCCAGGGTCTCATCTGTGACGCTAATCCCCAAGGAGTCGCCCAGTCTCCGCTACAATCAACCTCTTCATTTAGCATGTATTTTCTAGCATGTTAATCTAATTTATAGGGATAAAATCAAGCTTCAACAAGATGCGTTATTTGTGCGAAAGCGAAGCGGCAGCAACAAAAGCGGAGGAAGCGGCTCGGCGCTCGCCCACAGGAAAGTGAGTAGCCTGAAACGGAAATCACCCCCACGTTTTGAGGAGCTCCACTTTATTTAATATGACACCTTTATCTCATTGACATAGTAATTTCCTAGCGGGAATTTTCAGTCTTTTTTGATTGTTTCAATATATAAGAAATGAAAATAGTCTATTTCCTTCTCGCCAAGCATAAAATGACCTATCGACAATAACTTGAGGTCCAAACAAGGGGGACATGAGTTGTTGAGCGTAAACACTATTCGCGAAACGGGGAGGAATAATTGTGGATTCATTAAAAGTATCATCACGCTCTAATCCAAATTCAGTTGCAGGTGCATTAGTCGCGGTAATCAGAGAAAAAGGGCAAGCAGAAATGCAGGCAGTTGGGGCAGGGGCACTTAACCAAGCCGTGAAAGCAGTGGCCATTGCACGCGGATTTGTAGCGCCAAGTGGCACAGATTTAATTTGCGCACCGGCGTTTGCCGATATTTTAATTGCTGGTGAGGAACGTACAGCCTTAAAGCTTCTTGTGGAAAAACGTGTTCGATAAAAAGTAATGAAGTAAAATGCCTTGCACATAATAAGCTGCAAGGCATTTTTTTCGTGGTTGCGTAGCTCATGCTTAACATATTCACATGCTAAATGACTTAAAACCAAAAAGTTAGGGCCGATATTTGTTAAATCATATGCAATGTATAGAAGTTGATTGGAGTGGAGGCTGGGCGACTCCTTGGAAATTTTTATCTTTCTTTAGTAAAGTTTTTGTAGCTGAAGCAAAATGTCAACAACAATTATGCTAAGGCGAAATTGATACTTAGCTGTTTGAAAATTACAACTTTTTGAACAGGATTTTCAGTCAAAGGTCTGATTTTCGTTTAAATCGGGGAATAACAATAGTGTAGACCGTTTCTTCGTGTTAAACTTATGAAGGAAAAATAATAGTATACACATTGGATCTAAGGAGTTGTTGACATGTTACATCAGCTTTCATGGAAAGTCGGTGGGCAACAGGGTGAAGGGATTGAAAGTACAGGCGAAATTTTCTCAATGGCAATGAATCGTTTAGGTTACTTCCTATACGGTTATCGTCATTTCTCTTCTCGAATTAAAGGTGGCCATACGAATAATAAAATTACAGTTCGTCCAACAGAAGTACGTACAATTGCGGATGATTTAGATATTTTAGTAGCGTTCGACCAAGAAACAATCGACGTCAATTATAAAGAACTAACAGAAAACGGCATTATTTTAGCGGATGCAAAATTTGGTCCAGTGAAGCCAGAAGATTCAAAAGCGCCATTATTTGCGGTGCCTTTTACAGAGGTAGCTGCAGAGCTTGGCACTTCGTTGATGAAAAATATGGTAGCGATCGGTGCAACAGCTTCATTGCTAAATTTAGAGGATGAAGTGTTCCAAAATGTTGTAGATGATATTTTTGGCCGAAAAGGTGAAGAAGTTGTTCAGAAAAATATGGAGGCCATTGCACGCGGTCATGAATTAATGAATGAGCTTTTAGGCGATCGTGTAGGTGAATGGGCTTTAGCACCAGCAGATGGTAAACGCCGTATGTTCATGATCGGGAACGATGCAGTAGCACTTGGTGCACTTGCAGCTGGGACACGCTTTATGGCAGCCTACCCAATTACACCAGCTTCTGAGATTATGGAATACCTGATTAAAAAATTACCGAAATTCGGTGGTACGGTTATTCAAACAGAAGACGAAATTGCTGCAGCGACAATGGCAATTGGGGCAAACTTTGGTGGTGTTCGTTCCTTTACAGCTTCTGCTGGCCCTGGTCTTTCATTAATGATGGAAGCACTTGGTCTTTCAGGTATGACAGAGCAGCCACTAGTTGTTGTGGATACACAACGTGGTGGTCCATCAACAGGGTTACCAACAAAACAAGAGCAATCAGATTTAATGGCGATGTTATATGGTACGCATGGTGAAATTCCAAAAGTAGTAATTGCACCTTCTACAATGGAGGAAGCATTCTTTGACACAATCCAAGCGTTTAACATTGCAGAGGAATTACAATTACCAGTTATTTTAATGACTGACTTGCAATTATCTTTAGGTAAACAATCTGTAGAGCCATTCGATTACAATAAAATTGAAATTCGTCGCGGTAAAATTGTTACAGGCGACATTGAAGAAGCGGCTGATAAAGCATACTTCAAACGGTATGAAGATACGGAAGATGGTATTTCACCGCGTGTGTTACCTGGTACGTTGAATGGTATTCACCATGTAACAGGGGTTGAGCACGATGAAACAGGTAAACCATCTGAAGCAACTGGTAACCGTCAAGTACAAATGGATAAACGTTTCCGTAAGCTAGCGGCATTGAAATTTGATAATCCAGTATTTTCAAATGCGCCACACGAAGAAGCCGATATTTTATTAGTGGGCTTTAACTCAACACGTGGAGCTATTGAAGAAGTACAAGAACGCTTAAATGCTCAAGGGTTGAAGGTGAATCATGCACATATTCGTTTAATTCATCCATTCCCATCTGCTGAGGTGGCACCACTTGTAGCAAAAGCGAAAAAAGTATTCGTTGTAGAAAATAACTACACAGGTCAATTAGCAAATATTATGAAGATGAATATTGGTGGTCACGATAAAATCGAGACTATTACAAAATATAATGGTACACCATTCTTGCCAGGTGAATTAGAAAATCGTGTGAAGGAGTTGACTCGCTAATGGCAACATTTAAGGATTTTCGTAATACAGTGAAACCAAACTGGTGCCCAGGCTGTGGTGACTTCTCTGTACAAGCAGCGATTCAGCGCGCCGCGGCTAACGTTGGTATTGAACCAAACGAACTAGCTGTTATCTCTGGGATTGGCTGTTCAGGACGTATTTCAGGTTACATTAATTCTTACGGTTTCCACGGTATTCATGGTCGTGCATTACCGATTGCACAAGGCTTAAAAATGGCTAACCGTGATTTAAACGTTATTGCTTCTGGCGGTGACGGGGATGGCTTTGCGATTGGTATGGGTCATACAATTCATTCCATCCGTCGAAATATTGACATCACGTACGTTGTTATGGATAACCAAATTTATGGTTTAACAAAGGGGCAAACATCTCCACGTTCTGCTGCTGGATTTATTACAAAATCTACGCCAGGTGGTGCGATTGAGCCTTCATTAAAACCGTTAGAAGTCGCTTTAACAAGCGGAGCTACATTTGTGGCACAAGGCTTCTCAACAGATATTAAAGAGTTAACAGCTTTAATTGAAGCAGGCATTAATCATAAAGGCTTCTCATTCATCAACGTATTCTCACCTTGTGTTACGTATAACAAAGTGAACACGTACGATTGGTTTAAAGAAAACTTAACGAAGCTTGCTGATATTGAAGGCTATGATAACTCTGACCGCGGTATGGCAATGCGTACAGTGATGGAGCATGAAGGTTTAGTAACAGGTATTATTTATCAAGATACTGAAACAGCTTCATATCAAGAAAAAGTACCAGGCTATTCAGAGCTACCATTAACAGATATTAATATTAAAATGAGTGAAAATGATTTTAATGATTTAGTAAAAGAATTTATGTAAATCAAATTTCATATAGCATGACAAAAAGCATTTGGGATGTCCTCATTCCAAATGCTTTTCATTTTTTTTTATAAAGTGTGCTTCGTCTGCAAAGTGAGGGTTGATTTCCGTTCCGGCTGGGCGCTTTCCTGGGGGCGTCCGATGAGCCGCTTCGCTTCGCTGCAGGGTCTCATCTGTGACGCTGATCCCCGAGGAGTCGCCCATCCTCCACTCCAATCAACTATTCCAAAAAGCATATTACTCTAATATATAGTCATAAAACGAAACTTCAGTATGAGGGTTAAGTCTGTGCAAAAGTGAAGCACTACAGCATTCTCAAACCTTGACCAAATTGATTTTTATCCTGGATCCACAAAAATTTTTCGATATCCTTATAAAATCCTTATAATCATTTTCTACACTATAATCATCGAAAGGAAGATGATTATAAGATGGAAGATATTATTTTACAAACAGAAAATCTTAGTAAAAGCTTTAAGGGGCAAAAAATTGTAGAGGACTTGTCGTTAACGATACCACGCAATACTGTTTATGGTTTGCTCGGTCCAAATGGTGCAGGGAAATCAACAACGTTAAAAATGATTACGGGGATGCTGCGTCCGAATGCAGGAAAGATACTTTTTAATGGACGTGAATGGAATCGTAATGATTTAAAAGACATTGGTGTATTAATTGAAACACCACCGCTTTATGGAAATTTAACGGCAAGGGAAAATCTTAAGGTTCGAACGATTGCCCTCGGATTGCCAGAATCGCGTATTGACGAGGTATTAAGAATCGTAGACTTGACCAATACAGGAAAAAAACGAGCTGGGCAGTTTTCTTTAGGGATGAAACAACGCCTAGGAATAGCTATTGCGCTATTAAACAATCCAAAGCTTTTAATTCTTGATGAGCCAACAAATGGTCTTGATCCAATTGGCATTCAAGAGCTTCGAAAACTGATTCGATCATTTCCAGAGCAAGGGATTACAGTCATTTTATCTAGCCATATCCTGTCAGAGGTGGAGCAAGTTGTTGATGAAATTGGCATCATTGCGGGAGGGAAATTAGGCTATCAGGGAGTTGCCCCTCAAGGTCAGGAATTAGAATCATTATTTATGCAAGTAGTGTCTGCCAATAGAAAGGCGGGCATGTAACATGATATCAATTATGAAGGCTGAAAGATTAAAGTGGAAAAAGACTTTTATTATTAAATTAGTTTGGCTAGCGCCTATTGTAGTGATATTACTAACTGCAGTATTAATGGGAGGAAAGTTTTTTCAAAGTGGCGCTTATAATTGGTGGTATACAATGCTCCTGCCGGGTGCACTGACGATATGTTGTGCATTGGTGATCGAAAAAGATGCTAAATTGAAATATCATAGTATTCTCGCAATGCCGTTCGATCTGAAGAAGATTTGGTTTGGCAAAATACTTGCATGTAGTGCCTGGTTGTTATTAACTACATTTATTTTCTTTGCTGGTATTACTGCTGGTGGAATACTATTTGGTAATAGCTATTCTTTCATTAATAGTCTTACAGGTAGTTTGTTAATTTTCGTAACGTTTTTATGGCAAATTCCACTTTGTTTATTCCTTGCGGCAAAATTAGGAACTTATATGGCTATTTTTATAAATTTAGTGGCCAATATTGCTGGCATGATTGCATTTGCGAATGGGAATTTTTGGTATAGTGTTCCTTACGCCATTACAGCAAGACTAATATGTCCAACATTGAAGATTTTACCAAATGGTATGCCAGTACCTGAGGGCAGCCCGTTATTAAGCATGTCGGTTATAGTTCCAGGTATATTAGTTGCTTTAGCATGGTTTGCATTAATCAGCTACCTTACTGCACGTTGGTTTCAGAAAAGGGAGGCGAAATAGTATATGGTAATGTTAAGATTACTTAGAGCAGAGTTTCTTAAAACAAAAAGAACGCCCTTTTTGCTCACACATCTAATTGTACCAATTATTATTTCAGGGATGTTTTTAGCATACTATACTTATTCACCATGGGGTTTCAATGATAGGGTTACGGCTTATCTTCAAGCAGTAGCATGCGGGTTTCCAATTATTATTGGATTAGTTTGTGCAATGGCAGCGGAGCAAGAAGCAAATGCAGGACATTTTCAGGAGATGCTAACAGCTACTAAAACAAAAATAGTGGCCTATTTAAGCAAGTTGCTACTGTTATTGTTATTTAGTTTTGGAGCAATATTACTGTCCTTTGGTATTTTTAGTGTTGGTTTTATTGAACTTTTGCATGAAGATACTTTTGGTTATCAATTTTATTTAATAGCTGGATGTATTCTATTTGTAAGCTTTGCATTTTTATATATTTTACATTTTTTTGTTAGTCTTCATTTTGGTAAAGGTGCCTCAATCGGATTAGGTATTGTGGAGTCACTTTTAGTAGCCTTACTACTCACTGGACTAGGTGATGGTATTTGGTCATTTATACCTTATGGTTGGGGTGGTCACTTTGTTTCATTATGGGCAATGAAGGCGTCAGGGGTTGACTTATCGACAGTGGAAATAGGACTACAGGAAGGTATTATTGCTTCAGTTTGCGGAACTTTACTTGCATTAGTCCTATCTTGTTTATGGTTCTGGAAATGGGAAGGAAGAAAATCAGAAAGTTAGGATAAATGATGAGGGTAGAAATATGGCAAAAATATTAGCAGTAGATGATGAAAAAGATATTTTAGTATTGATAAAAAATGCATTACTAAAAGACGAACATTTAGTAACGGCAGTATCTAATGCGACAGAAGTCAGTAAAATGGATCTAGGTGCCTTTGATTTAATTTTACTGGATGTAATGATGCCCGAAATAGACGGATTTACTTTATGTGGTCAAATACGACATGCGGTAGATTGTCCAATCCTTTTTTTAACGGCTAAATCATTGGAGGAGGATCTAATGTATGGTCTAGGTCTTGGCGCAGATGATTATATAATCAAGCCGTTTGGAATTGGCGAGCTACGTGCAAGAGTGAATGCGCATTTGAGACGCGAAAAAAGAGAAAGACGTAGTATCCTTTTTGTAGATAACGTTCACTTCAATCTATCTGGCAAAGAGCTATTTGTAAATGAGGAAAAGGTAATGCTGACAAAAAGTGAATATGAAATATGCGAATATCTAGCTCGAAATAGAGGACAGGTGTTTTCTAAAGAAAAGATTTATGAAACTATTTTTGGGTTTGATGGGAAAAGTGACAGTACTGCTATTACTGAGCATATTAAAAATATTCGATCAAAGCTACATACCTTTAATATTGACGCCATAGATACTGTTTGGGGGATTGGATATAAATGGAGACAATGAGGCCCAATAAAGGAACACGTTTACATACTTTTTTTCTTCGATATCTCCTTTTCCTATGTATAGGCACTATTCTTTTAGTAGTACTACTGTTTAGTTTATTTTTCTTTTCTTTTTCTGCCAACATCGTTTTGCCAGCAAATTATGCAGAAAGTCAGATTTCATTATCAAAGGATCGAATTGCGTCTAGTAGTTCGGTTACAGCTGATATTATCCCAGACCTTGTTGACTACGCTGTCTTTTCTAAAGATGGACAATTTCTTGCAGGGAATCTTTCAGAAAAGGAAGCTTTTAAAGCTTGGGATGTAATGAAAAAAGGGGAAACTGGCTCCCAATTTTACTCGTTTATAGAGCGAGAAAATGAGATTTGTATATTACGATATTATTTAGTACCCCAGTATCGCTCTGTAATTTTAAGAAAATATTTGCCTAATCCGCAACTATTAGTATTTCTATTGTTTATTATTGGGATAATAGCTTATGCAACTGTTCTTGCTATCCATTTTGGCAGAAGTTTAAAGAAAAAAATGTTTGGCTTGCAAGAAGCGATTGAAAAAATACAAGATCAAAATTTGGATTTTACGATTAACCCTTCAGGAATTCGTGAAATAGATGATATATCGATATCTCTTGAGCAGATGAGAGAGGCCTTAAACACCTCGTTAAAACAGCAATGGGAAATAGAGCAGATACGTAGAGAACAAATTTCTGCTCTTGCCCACGATCTGAAAACACCTCTTACAATTATTCGGGGAAATGCAGAGCTTTTACAGGATACAGTTCAAGATGATAGTCAAAGAGAATATAATGACTATATTTTGAAAAATACAATGGAAATAGAAAAATTCACGAAAGAGCTAATTGATTTATCGAAAATGGAGAAAAATATCGTTCGTGAAAAAACGAATGTTAAAACGGATGCATTTATGACAGAAGTAGAAGATCAAATGAAAGCTCTTTCGTTGGAGAAAAAGCTTCAAGTAGATGTCCAAAAGGAGATGCTCCCTGCATGTATGTTGATCGATGAAGAGCAGTTCTATCGAGCGATTTTAAATGTCATTGCCAATGCTGTAGAGCACACACCTGAAAACGGAGAGGTGACATTAACTGTTCAAAGCGCTGCTGACTTTATTCAGTTTACCGTTACCGATAGCGGCTGTGGATTTTCTCCGAGAGATTTAAATGAGGCTACCAAACAGTTTTATCGCGGAGATCCAAGCAGAAATGCAGGAAATCACCATGGGATGGGACTTTATATTGCTCAATCAATTGTTCAGAGTCATGGTGGCACACTGCTAATTGGCAATGATTTAACAGGTGGAGGAAAAGTAACTATAACAATCCCAATCATTTTAGACTTTGCGTAATTGTTTCTGCTGTTACTTTGCTTTCGCACAGATATAAATTATTTAAAATGCGGTGAATTATTTACTGATCGAAGGATTTTTTGCTGATAATTTACTTATGCCTTTTGGTACGGAAATTAGCTTCTTCTATGAAGTTCAATAATATAACATTGGATTAAAATGTATACCATGAATATGAGTTGATTGGAGTGGAGGCTGGGCGACTCCTTGGGGATCAGCGGCTCATCGGACGCCCCCAGGAAGCTTTGCTCTGCGCGAAAGCGAAGCGTCAGCGACAAAGCGCCCAGCCGGAACGGAAATCAACCCCACGCTATGATGACGAGCCTTTAATTAATAAAAATGGTTGGTTAACACACCTGATAAAATATCTTGAGAAAAGAATGATTATGGCAAATTTGCTAATAACATTCTTTTTGTTTTGGTAAATGGAAAAAATGGGGAGTGTTTCGGGCAATAGTATTGTAAAAAATGCTACAATAAAAGAAAAAAGAAGAGGCGATGCACGTGGATAACGTCATTGATTTTATTGCAAAGAAAAGAGAACGTGAAGAAAGACAACGTGCCCAGGAATTAGAAAGGTATGTTGCGACACAATGTAATTTTCAGCAACCAGAAAATATTGATGCGCTTGTTGACGGAAAAGTGATTGAGGTCAAGGACCATACGTTGTTTTTAGGTTTTCTCTCGATATTAAAAGATGAAAAAATTGAACCACTTGATATTTTTCAGGATGTTTTTACATTAGAACCTGCTCGTTTTGAGATGTCCTACAATATGAGATGGTGGTCAGTTGTACAGCTTGCCTTTACATTTTTAACAATTTTAAAGGAAAACGAGCCACATACATATGCAGATTTTCTTGGTTTATAAAATTAATCTAGGGTGTGTGCACGTCTTGGAAAGCTACATAAACGTGCGCATACAGAACTAGATTCCTACTAACTCCTCTAAAAATTTTACAATCCCCCTTCAATTAATAATTGTTCATAGATTTTCATAATTCCTTAATAATTTTTACTGAATATTTTAACGTCCTCCATACTTGCTTAATGTTTGTTTCCTAACATAAGTGTTGTAAGGCAAATGAAAACAAACATAAACAAATGGAGGTTCCAACTCATGGCAATTCAAAAGTTGTGGAAGAAAGGTCTAATCGGAGCATTAGCAATTTCAATGTTGGCAGCTTGTTCTGACGGTTCATCTGGTTCGAATGAAGTGAAAAGTGATTTGACACTTGAAGAGATAACGAAAAAGGCAAAAGAAGAAGGAACTGTAAATTCTGTCGGTATGCCAGATACATGGGCTAACTGGGTAGAGACTTGGGGAGATTTTGGTACTGAATATAGCCTCAAGCATAAGGATACAGACATGTCGAGCGCTGAGGAACTAGCAAAGTTTGAGGCAGAAAAGGATGATGCCACTGCGGATATAGGTGACGTCGGAATTGCCTTTGGACCGATTGCCAAGGACAAAGGTTTAACATTACCGTACAAAACATCTTATTGGGATGAAATACCTGACTGGGCAAAGGATGATGAAGGACATTGGATCGTGGGTTACACTGGAACCATTTCATTTTTAACTGATAAAAACAACGTCAAAAATGCCCCGAAATCTTGGGAGGACATTAAAAACGGAAATTACACTGTCAGCATTGGTGATGCTTTAACAGCAAATCAAGCACAGTTTGCTATTTTAGCAGCTGCTATGGCATTTGGTGGCGATGAATCAAATATTCAACCAGGAATAGACTTTTTTGCAGACTTAGCAAAACAAGGGCGTTTAAAAGGAGATCCAACTGTAGCGAATTTAGAAAAAGGCGAAATTGACGTAGCTATCTTATGGGATTTTAATGCACTTGGATATCGCCACCAAATTGATGAGAAACGTTTTGATGTCGTCATTCCATCAGAAGGCTCTGTAACATCAGGCTATGCAACGATCATTAATAAATACGCCAAAAATCCTTATGCAGCAATGCTTGCTCGTGAATATATTTTATCAGATGCAGGGCAAGAAAATTTAGCGAAGGGTTATGCTCGTCCAATTCGTGACAAGGTTCAATTGTCTCAGGATGTTCAGAAGCTATTATTACCTGCGGACATGTACAAAAATGCACAGCCAGTAAAAGACCAAAAGAAATGGGAAGAAACAACAAAGCAAATTCCACAACTCTATCAGGAGCAGGTATTAATTCATGGAAAATAATAAAGTTGTCTTAATTGTTGTCGATGCACTTCGCTTTGATACAGCCTGTACCCATATGGGATTTATGCACCATTTAGTTGAACGTAAGATTGCAGCACGCTACAAGGTTTGCTCAGAGGTCCCGTCACTATCAAGGCCTTTATATGAAACGATTTTAACGGGGACACCACCCATTGTACATGGAGTAACGAGCAATATGACAGTGCGTTTATCCACGCAAAATAGTCTATTTCATTTAGCAAAAGAAAACGGTCTTTCTACAGCAGCAGCAGCCTATTATTGGGTTAGTGAGCTATACAATCGTGCACCATTTGTGCATATGGAGGACAGGTTACAATTAGATACTCAATTGCTGATTGAGAATGGCTTGTTCTACTTTGAGGATCACTATCCAGACAGTCATTTATTTGCTGAGGCTGCTTGGCTTATGGATAATAAGCAACCCGACTTCTTATATATTCATCCGATGAATGTAGATGATGATGGTCATAAATTTACAGCTGACTCGGCACAATATCGAAATCGTGTTTTAGCAGTTGATGCTTTATTATCTTTATTTATCCCAAAATGTCTTGCGCAGGGCTATGAAGTTATCGTGACAGCTGATCATGGGATGACGAGTGATGGCAATCATGGAGGCACAACAGCTGAGGATCGCCATGTGCCCATGTTTGTTATTTCGAATCACGTTAAAGCAGGCATTAAGGATGAGATTGTATCACAGTTACAAATTGCTCCGCTGTGCTGTCATTTATTGAATATCGAACCTTCTGATGAAATGGTTCCGCTGTTATTAGAGGGGATGCATTCATTAAAAAAGGTTTAATATCATTATTTATTCAGACTTTGAAGATTTATCGGAACAAAATCACGTTTTATCGGAACAATTTTAGCATTTATCGGAACAAAATCTCATTTTATCGGAATATTTTCTCGTTTTATCGGAACAATTTCAGTTTTTATCAACTATGGGCGACTCCATGGGGATTAGCGGCTCATCGGACGCCCCCAGGAAGCTTTGCTCTGCGCGAAAGCGAAGCGTCAGCGACAAATGTTTTATCTGTGCGAAAGCGAAGCGTCAGCAACAAATGTTTTATCTGTGCGAAAGCGAAGCGTCAGCAACAAAGCGCCCAGCCGGAACGGAAATCAACTCACACGTTTTGGTGATGAGCCTTCTAATTAATATAAATGATTAATCAATACTAATCTAAATGGCCGCTATTAAATATAGAAAGAAGTGATTGTTTTGATTTCGAAGCGGCAAACAGTTGCCTGGCTTTCTCCTTTTCTAGTACTTGTCCTGTTATTTTTCTTAGTACCGTTACTGTATATGCTAATCACAAGCTTTCAAAATAGTGATGGTTTTACACTTGCACAATATCAATCTGTACTAACGAATGATTACATTTTACAAGGCTTTAAAAATAGTATTACACTGTCCGTTATTTCGGCAGTCATTGCCTTAATCGTTACCTTATTTGCGGTTTATGCGATTATGAGATTTTCTGAGCCAGTGCGTGAAAAGATTTTAATACTGACAAACTTAACATCAAATTTTTCAGGTATTCCGTTAGCATTTGCGTTTATCGTATTACTTGGCAATAGTGGGCTCTTTACATTGCTATTTGATAAATGGGGAATTGGCACATTATCGTCCTTTTCTCTCTATAGCTGGGGTGGTTTGTTACTGATTTATATTTATTTTCAGCTACCATTAGCATTAATGCTTTTATACCCAATTTATGATGGAATTCAGCAACAATGGAAGGAAGCTGCGGCACTACTTGGAGCTTCTACTTGGCAGTTTTGGATGAAGATTGGGATCCCTGTTATGCTTCCAGGGATTGTTGGAACATTTAGCGTATTGTTTGCCAATGCAATGGGTGCGTATGCCTCAGCCTATGCGCTAACTAGCAGTAATTACAATTTAGTAGCCATTCGTATTGGTTCTCTTATTAAGGGAGATATTTTTGCCCAACCAGAGCTGGCAAGTGCTATTGCCGTAATACTAGCAGTAACGATGGTGACGGCGATGCTATTGAGTGAATGGAGCATTTCAAAAACAAGGAGGAAATTATAGTGAAAAAAAGAGGCTTTGCAGATTTATTTTTCCTCCTGTTAGTGATGTATTTAGTGTTGCCAGTTGTTGCAACAATGCTTTATGCCTTTGCGACGAATTGGAATAAAACCATTTTGCCAGAAGGATTAACATTTAAATGGCTTGCTACATTATTTCAGGATGCCGAATTTATACAGGCGTTTGGACGTTCTGTTTTATTGTCGGGTGGAGCTGTAATGATCGCATTGCTCGTTATCGTACCGGCCATATTCGTAATCGTGTTGTATTTTCCAAAATACGAAAAATGGATTCAGATGGCTGTTGTGATGGTGTATTCATTTCCAGGAGTTATTTTAGCAGTCGGACTCATTCGTGTTTACAGTAAATTTGGTGTGCCGATGATTTTAGTAGTTTTAGGGGCCTATGTTATCGGTATCCTACCATACATTTACCAAGGGACACGCAATAGTTTGCGAAATGTAGATGCACGGCAGCTTTTAGATGCAGCACAATTACTGGGAGCATCAAAATTGCAGGCATGTACCAAAATATTGTTACCTACTGTTTACCCAGGTTTATTTGCTGGTGCATTATTATCGTTTTCCGTGCTTTTTGGAGAATTTGTACTTATTAATCTTGTCGTCGGTTCTCGCTTTGAAACAGTGCAAATTTATTTAATGAAGAAGCTTAGTACAAGTGGACATATTGCTAGTGCAGTTGTCTTTATTTATATCGTTCTTATGGGCTTATTAACGTTCGCTATTGCAACATTAACGAAACGATCGAAAGGTGCTACAAATCTATGAGTTATATTGTGATTGAAGGGCTTCATAAAAAATATGGATCAACGACGGTTTTATCAAATATAGATATGAAGATTGAAAAAGGTGAATTTATAACTCTTTTAGGTCCGAGTGGCTGTGGTAAGAGTACCATTTTACGTATTTTAGCAGGCTTAACAGATGCATCTGCAGGAAAAATTATCATTGAAGGTAAGGATATGATTGGTGTTCAATCAAAGGATCGTCAGGTTGGTATGGTGTTTCAATCATATGCTCTATTCCCAAATATGACGGTGAAGGAAAATGTAGCCTTTGGTTTACGCATGCAAAAAGTAAATACTGCTGAAGTGGACCAACGTGTTCAAGAAATGCTTGAGATCGTGCATTTAAGTGAAAAAGCCAACTCATATCCGAAAGAATTATCTGGCGGTCAGCAGCAACGTGTTGCCCTTGCTCGTGCTTTAATTGTGCGTCCAAAGGTATTGCTGTTAGATGAGCCGCTCAGTGCGCTCGATGCCCAAATTCGTAAGAAACTTCAAGCTGACTTAAGAGCTATCCAACAAAAGCTAGGTATCACGATGATTTTAGTTACGCATGACCAAGAGGAAGCGATGGCTGTTTCCGACAGAATATTTGTTATGAATAATGGAATGATTGCACAAAGTGGAACACCTACTGCGATTTATACAAGCCCTGAAAGTGAATTTATCGCTAATTTTATTGGACATTACAATGTCTTTACGCGTCAAGCTCTAGAGAAAATGATTGGCGAGACATTGCCAAAAGAATACTCAAAATTTGCGATTCGACCAGAAGCGATTCATCTCAATCAGAGACAGGGGGATGTTTGTATTACTGGAGAGGCGAAGCAGTCATTAATGAGTGGCAATGTTATCCGAACAACGTTAGAGGGAGAATGTCTCTTTACGATGGAGCAGCTACACCAACGAGGGCATTCGTTTGAGTTGGGTAAGAAATATATGTGTTATGTAGCGAAAGAAGATGTGATTGCATTATCATGACCTATGCAAAAATTGAACGCTTCGAATTTATTTTAAAACAGTTAGAGGTTGATGGGAAAATTGTTGTTGCCAATATTGCAGAAGAATTACAAGTGGCACCAGAAACGATTCGTAGAGATTTTGATGAGCTAGAACAACAGCATTTATTAACGAGAGTACACGGAGGAGCTGTAAAGTATACGAACGTTAGAAATGAACCAGCATTTTTGAGGAAACTTCAAATGCAAAAAGAGGCTAAACGCAATATCGCTCGTTTAGCAGCTAGACGTATATGTGACGGGGATACAATTGTGGTTGATACAGGCACAACGACGGTGCATATTGCAGATTTTTTATTAGCAGTCAATGATATAACTGTCGTAACCAATTCGATCGCTGCAGCTGTACAATTTAATTTGGCTATAGAAGAGCGGCGGATGACGGGGAAGGTCATATTACTTGGAGGAACGACAAATCCAAGGCAATCCTCAGTAACAGGAGCTATGACATTAGAATTATTAGGAAATATGAATTTTGATAAAGCATTTATATCGTGTGGTGGTATAAGTGAAGGTATCGTATTCGATTATGATTTGGATGAATCGTTAATTTCTAAAAAAATGCTTGATCGTAGCAAGATGAACTTTTTATTAGCGGATGCATTTAAAATAAATGGTACGTCTTTTTATCAAATATGTCACATAGAAGAGTACTCAGAAATTCTTTGTGATATAGCTTGTCCATTGGAGTGGCAAGCGTATGAGGAAAAGTGGACAGTATGCAATGGAGGGAAATGCGGATGATTGATTATCATGTACATTTAGAGGAGGGCCCATATTCATTTCGTTGGCTAGAGCGCACTTCTCAGGCAATTAGATTTTTTAATGAAGATGAAGGAATAGCAAAAGGTTCTAAAGCATTTATAGAGTTGCAAATGCAGCAGTTATCAAAGCGATTACAGAATGGCTGTTATAGTGAAGAATGGTTAGATTTATATTTACAACAAGCAAAGCAGCTCGGTTTGCGCGAGGTTGGAATTGTGGACCATCTATATCGTTTCAAGGAGACGCGAGCATACTTTGAACGTTATATGCAGTTAGATGACAATGAAGTTGGTAGAGCTCAGCGTTACTGGCTTGATCGTGTGATGACGGAAAGCATGGATGATTTTGTGTTAGCTATTAATCGAGCAAAGGAAAAGTGGAGTCGTCATGGTATTTCCTTAAAGCTTGGCATCGAGGCAGATTATTTTGTCGGCGGTGAGGAAGAATTAGCATCTTTATTGGAAGGATATCAATGGGATTATGTTATCGGATCTGTCCATTTTGTGGATGGCTGGGGCTTTGATAACCCTCAAACACAATACATTTTTGAGGATATGGACGCCGCAGCTTTACAGGAAAACTTTGCACGATTTTTTGCCACAGTAGAAAAAATGATCCTCTCGAATATGTTTGATTTTGTGGCACATTTGGACAACTTTAAAGTGTTTGACTATCAAGTGAAGGATACGGCTTTTCTTGATTCGTGGTATGAAAGAATTGCTAAGGCACTTGTGACAACACAAACTGCCACTGAAATAAATGCCGGCTTATATTATCGCTATCCAGTAAAGGAAATGTGCCCTGGCCCCCGTTTCTTGCAAATATTAATTGAACATGGTGTAGCCTTTACAGTTTCCTCAGATGCGCATTTCCCAGACGATTTAGGCAAACACACCTTTGCGAATACAGAGTTACTAAAAAGCTATGGCATTCAATCAATTATTGGGTTTGATCAACGCAAAAAACAGTATATAGAACTATAATAAATGTCGCCGTTGATGGATATCTTCGGTGATTTTTTATTTTAAGGAAAAAGTGGTGGATGGGCTTCGGAGAGGTCATGGATTGGTTGAGCAAAGTGACGGAAAGAGCTGGCAGAGCGACGAATAGAAAAGGCAAATTGGATAGAACCGTCAAAGTGGTGGAAAGAAGAGCCAAAGTGACGGAAGGAACTGTCAAAGCGACGGAAAGCCCCGGCAGAGCGACGGAAAGAAACGTCCAAGCGACGGAAGGAACTGTCGAAGTGATGGATAGAATTCAAAGCGGCGGAAAGAAACGTCCAAGCGACGGATAAAACCATCAAACCGACGGAAAGCCCCCGCAAAACTGGCAACCTCCCATCAACCTAACGAAAATATTCATCTAGCTAAGAGTAATTAAGTCTAAACCGCGACATTTAGTACGCAAACCTTGTAGGATGTTGCAATTATTCAGTATAATAGTAAAATGGGATTTCAAATGTATGGAATTCGTTTGAAAGGAGTTACCTGATTGCGATGAATGAAGAACAACGCTTAGCTAATCAACAAGTCAATCAACCAAAAAAAGAAGACAAGCCTGAAAAGGATTATAGTAAATATTTTGAAACGGTCTTTACGGCACCTTCATTAAAAGATGCTAAAAAGCGTGGGAAAGAAGATGTTAAGTACCATAAGGACTTTAACATTGCAGAAGAGTTTGCAGGTATGGGCACAGGGCGTACTTTTTATATTCGTACGTATGGCTGTCAAATGAATGAGCATGATACGGAAATTATGGCTGGGATATTTATGCAGCTAGGGTATACGCCTACAGATGTAATTGACGAAGCTGACGTCGTACTACTGAATACGTGTGCCATCCGTGAAAATGCAGAAAATAAAGTATTTGGAGAACTTGGCTTCCTGCTAAAATATAAACGTAAAAATCCAGAAATGCTGATTGGGGTTTGTGGCTGTATGTCACAGGAAGAATCCGTTGTCAATAAAATTTTAAGAAGTTATCCACATGTCGATATGGTGTTTGGTACACATAATATTCACCGTTTACCGAACATTTTAAAAGAAGCATATATGTCTAAGGAAATGGTCATTGAGGTTTGGTCTAAAGAAGGCGATGTTATTGAGAATCTGCCGAAAAAACGTCTTGGCTCCATCAAAGCTTGGGTAAATATTATGTACGGCTGTGATAAATTCTGTACGTATTGTATTGTACCTTATACGCGTGGTAAGGAGCGTAGCCGCCGTCCAGAGGAAATCATTGCTGAAGTTCGTGAACTAGCGGCTGCGGGCTATAAAGAAATTATGCTATTAGGACAAAATGTCAACGCTTACGGTAAGGATTTTGAGGATATTGAATATCGACTTGGTGATTTGATGGATGAATTACGAAAAATTGATATCCCACGCATTCGTTTTACAACGAGTCATCCACGTGACTTTGATGATCATTTAATCGAAGTTCTTGCACAACGTGGTAATTTAGTTGAACATATTCATTTACCAGTACAATCTGGTTCAAATGATGTGCTAAAAATTATGGCGCGTAAGTATACGCGTGAGCATTTCCTTGGATTAGTAGCAAAAATTAAAGCGGCTATTCCGGAAGTAACACTAACGACTGATATTATCGTAGGCTATCCTAATGAAACAGAAGAACAATTTGAGGAGACATTATCCTTGTACCGTGAAGTAGGCTTTGAAATGGCCTTTACTTATATTTATTCTCCTCGTGAGGGTACACCTGCTGCCAAAATGGTGGATAATGTACCTGAAGAAGTGAAAAAAGAACGACTTCACCGTTTAAATGAGGTTGTAGGGGAATACTCTCGAAAATCATTAGAGAGCTTGAAGGGTGAAATAGTAGAAGTCTTAGTCGAAGGTACAAGTAAAAAACGCGAGGATGTTTTAGCTGGCTATACTCGTAAAAATCGTCTTGTCAACTTTAAAGCGCCAGCAGATCTAATTGGTCAATTAGTGAAGGTAAAAATAGTTGAGGCTACTTCTTATTCACTAAGTGGTGAGTTCGTAGAAGTAGTAAAAAATGAAAAGGTGGAAGCGTAAATGTCACAAGTATTATATACAAAAGATGATTTAATCAAGAAGTCACACGAAATTGCGCATATGATTGCCAATACGCCAGAAGTTGAATTTTTCAAAAAGGCAGAAGCACAAATTAATGAAAACCAACAAGTACGTGAGCGTATTGCAAGTCTAAAAAGTCTACAAAAGCAAGCTGTTAACTTCCAACACTTAGGGAAAGAAAAAGCGCTTAAATTAATTGAAGATAAAATCGAAAAAATCGAAGAAGAAATCAACGCGATCCCAGTGGTTCAACAATTTAAAGAATCTCAAGGTGATGTAAATGATTTATTGCAATTAGTTTCGAACACAATTGCTAACAATGTTACAAATGAGATTGTTCGCTCAACTGGTGGAGATGTACTTCGTGGAGAAACTGGCTCATACGTAGCCAATACAACACCAGGCAGCTGCTCATAAACATAATAGAAGTAATAGCTCGAATGAATTTCATTCGGGCTTTTCCTATTTTCGAAAAAAAGTCGACGAATCTTTGTGAATGTTGTGGTGCTTTAGATGAGGGTGGTTACATTCCAGGCTACTCGCTTTCAGTGTGGGAAGCTTTGTTCTGCGACGAAAACACTCGAGTAACCTTCCGCTCGAATCAACGATAGCGTGGAACTTTTATAAATTTTTTACATTTCAAAAGAACACGCTACGGCTACTCACCATAATTGAACGGAAAAGACTTATAACAATGACGGGATAATACGCTTTCGCACAAAAAACGTTTCTGAAGTTTCATTTTTTCACTAAAATTAGAACGATTTGCCAGAAGATACATGCTATGTGAAGTGGTTGATTGGAGTGGAGGCTGGGCGACTCCTTGGGGATTAGCGTCACAGATGAGACCCTGGAGCGAGCATCGCGAGTGAAGCGGCTCATCGGACGCCCCCAGGAAAGCGCCCAGCCGGAACGGAAATCAACCCCTCGTTTTGCTGAAGGATACTTTAGGACACCTTAATTTCATTGACATTATAGTTTTTCAACAATTTGAAACGCTCGAATGATGTAATTTGGGCTATTTTTATGTGTTATTCTTCAATATTCATAGAAATTAGCGTGTTTCAGACAACATACTATGAAAAATGAATTTTTCCTTAATTCGATTCAAAAAATATATGTTCACCCAATAGGCGCTACCTGCATATGATGGAGTGAAAAGAGTCGAAGGAGGAATTGCGCTGAAACGTTTACGACAAATCGTGACGAGAGCAGTAGTTGCCAAAGGGAAGAAGAGAACGGAAGAACGTGTAACATTAAGTCCATCAAATAAGCCGACGAGTATTCTCGGTTGCTGGGTCATCAATCATACTTGTTCCGCGAAAAAAGTCGGTAAATTTGTAGAAGTATCAGGGAAATTTGATGTCAATGTATGGTATGCCTATAGTAGTCATTCGAAAACAGCAGTGTTTTCTGAAACGGTGCACTATAAAGACAAAGTGAAGCTTTCTTTTAGAGATGGTGAAGTGAGTGTTGGTGATGATGTTCGTGTACGTGTCATTCAAGAACCAAACTGCGTAGAGGCAATCATCTCTCCATGCGGTACGAAATTTGAAATCGTAGTAGAACGTGAAGTCGTTGTAGAAGTAATGGGAGAAACGACGATTTGCATTAGTGTACATCCACTAGATTTCGAAGAGGAATGGAACTTTGATGAGAGCTCATCCTCGTCTTCATCTAGCTCCAGTTCCAGCTCATCGTCTAGCTCAAGTGAAGAAGGTAGGTATGTTTTAGAGTCCTCATCGTTTCCTGATGAAAGACCAAGATAATACTAAAGATTTTATACATGCGAAGCGCTAGCATCTTAAAAAAGGTGAATTAAGCGTTTCGCATGTATCTTTTGTTATAATAAAAATATCTAAATGGTTAGAGCGAGGGAATTATTAAAATGACAACATATACACCAATGATGCAACAGTATTTGCAGGTAAAGGAAGATTACAAGGATGCCTTTTTGTTTTTTAGATTAGGCGATTTTTATGAGATGTTTTTTGAGGACGCTATTAATGCCTCTCAACTTTTAGAAATTACATTAACGAGCCGGGATGCGGGTGCAAAAGAGCGTATTCCAATGTGTGGCGTTCCGCATCATTCGGCAAGAAATTATATTGAAACTCTTGTGCAAAAGGGCTATAAGGTTGCAATTTGTGAGCAAACAGAAGATCCAAAGCAAGCAAAAGGTGTAGTGAGGCGTGAAGTCGTACAGCTTATTACACCGGGTACGATCATGGAAGGTAAGTCGCTCGATGGTAAAACCAATCATTTTATTGGTGCTGCGGAGCAATTCGACGATACGACATATGGCTACGCTTATTTAGACTTATCTACAGGTGAAGCAGTAGCCTCCCAGATTGAGGGCGACGGTAAAGCACTTTTATTGCAAATGCAGGCATATGGTATTCGTGAATTAATTGTAACGGAAAGTTTGCAACTTCTATTAGCAGAGCATGCAGTAAACGCGGGTATCGTCCTTTCTATTGAAACAGATGAAATGACGTTGGATAAAGCTGCACATTATTTAGATGCGGTGCCAAATGATTTACAGATGGCTTGCCTTCGTTTGCTAGCTTATATCGATAAAACACAAATGCGTTCATTATCACATATTCAAGCATTTACCTACAATGAAATGAAAAATTATCTACGCATTGACTCTAGCTCTAAGCGTAATTTAGAGCTTATTCAATCTATTCGTGGAGGCGATCAAAAGGGCACACTCTTATGGTTGTTAGATGACACAGTGACAGCAATGGGGGGACGAAAGTTAAAGCAATGGTTACACCAACCTCTTGCTTCACATTCTGCCATTGAAGCGAGACTAGCAACCGTCACTGATTTATTGGAGGAGTATTTTGTTAGAACGGAGCTACAAGCCTCTTTAAAACAAGTATATGATTTAGAGCGTTTAGCTGGGCGTGTAGCTTTTGGTAATGTTGGAGGACGTGATTTAGCACAGCTACGTGATTCATTACGTCAAGTACCTGCCATTCAGCAGCAATTACTTGGTGCCAATAAAGAAACATTGCAAAAGCTAGGCGCTGCACTTGATACGTGTGCGGATGTAGAGGCGCTATTAGCTCGTGCTATTACAGACAATCCGCCAATTACTATTAAAGAGGGTGACGTCATTCGAGATGGCTATGATGAGCGATTAGATGAGCTACGTTATGCTTCTCGTAATGGGAAGGATTGGATTGCACAGCTAGAGCAAGAGGAACGGATAAAAACAGGCATTAAAAACTTAAAAATCGGTTACAATCGAATTTTCGGCTACTATATTGAAATTACGAAATCTAATATCCATTTAGCTGATTTAACACGCTATGAACGTAAACAAACTTTGGCAAATGCCGAGCGTTATATTACACAAGAGCTTAAAGAAAAAGAAGCATTAATTTTAAATGCTGAGGAAGAAAGTTTAACGTTAGAGTATAACTTATTTGTGGCAATACGTGATGAATTAAAGGTGTTTATTCCACGTGTCCAAGCTTTAGCGGCAAGCATTAGTGAGCTAGATGTGCTATTAAGCTTTGCAAGTGTTTCAGAGAAATATCGTTTTACAAAGCCTGAGTTTCATGGTGGACGTTCGTTAGAAATTATTGAAGGGCGCCATCCGGTTGTAGAGAAAATGCTCAATAAGCAAATGTATGTACCAAACGATTGTGTACTTGAGGAAAATAACAATATGATGCTTATTACTGGTCCGAATATGTCCGGTAAAAGTACGTATATGCGTCAGGTTGCACTAATTGTTGTCATGGCACAAATGGGCTGTTATGTGCCTGCAGAAAAAGCTAGATTACCAATTACAGATCAGATCTTTACACGCATCGGTGCAGCAGATGATTTAGCTGCGGGACAATCAACATTTATGGTGGAGATGTTAGAATCTCAGCACGCGATTACGCATGCTACAAAAAATAGTTTAATGCTGTTTGACGAAATTGGTCGTGGGACATCTACTTATGATGGCATGAGTCTTGCTCAATCCATGATGGAATACATCCATGACAAGATTGGAGCAAACACTCTATTTTCAACTCACTATCATGAATTGACGGCACTTGAAAAGGAGCTTCCTCGACTGAAAAATGTACACGTATCTGCTACTGAAAAAAATGGCACGGTTGTCTTTTTGCATAAGGTGAAAAAAGGAGCTGCCGATAAATCTTACGGAATTCATGTAGCACAGCTTGCACAATTGCCAGAGGAAATTTTAACAAGAGCACAAGTGCTACTTGAAAACTTCGAGGCTGGAAATGAAGCTGGAAACGAAGTAGCCGTGGTACAAGAAGTTGTTGAAAAGCCACTGCAAATGTCACTATTTACGGAGGAAGAACCAGTCTCTCCAGCAGAGACAGAGGTGCTTAAAAACCTAGAAAAAGTAAATATTCTGGGTACTTCACCAATGCAAGCGATGAATATTTTATACGAACTACAGCAGCAACTAGTAAATGCAAAAAAGTAAAGGAGTGATGAGCTATGGGAAAAATACAAATTATGGACGAGTGGCTGTCCAATAAAATCGCGGCAGGGGAAGTAGTTGAAAGACCAGCCTCTGTAGTTAAAGAGCTTGTTGAAAACGCCATTGATGCAGGAAGTACGTCCATTGATGTTTTTTTACTAGAAGCTGGCCTCACTTCAATTCAAGTCATTGATAATGGTAGTGGTATGGATGAAGAGGATGCATTAATATCATACTCTCGCCATGCGACAAGTAAAATTCATCAGGAGCATGATTTATTTCGAATTCGTACACTTGGCTTTCGTGGTGAGGCATTAGCTTCCATTGCATCGGTGTCAAAAATGACACTCATTACATCTAATGGTGAATCGGGAACGTATTTAGAGCTTGAGGGTGGGCATGTTGCTACACATAAACCTGGCCCTTTGCGCAAGGGAACCGATATTACAGTGGCACAGCTATTTTTCAATACACCTGCTCGATTAAAATATATGAAAACAATACAGACCGAGCTTGGACATACCATTGATTTGATGAACCGTCTGGCACTCGGAAATCCACAAATTGCGTTTAGATTATTGCATAACGGTCAGCAATTGTTACAAACAAATGGACGAGGTGACGTACAGCAAGTATTAGCTGCCATTTACGGTGTCCATAATGCTAAGAAAATGGTGGCATTCAATGGAGAGTCACATGATTATAAAATTTCTGGATTCGTATCACTACCTGAGGTAACTCGTGCTTCGAAAAACTATATGTCGTTGTTTGTGAACGGTCGCTGGGTGAAGCATTATTTAGTACAAAAAGCGATTGTAGATGCCTATCATACGTATTTGCCCATTGAACGTTTTCCAATTGTAGCGCTTTATATCGAGGGAGATCCTTATTTAACAGATGTCAATGTTCATCCTGCCAAGCATCAAGTACGTTTAAGTAAAGAGACTGAGCTTCTAAAGTTAATTGAGGAAACAATACGAGAGAAAATCCGCCATGTTATTCGAGTACCGCTAATGGAAAAGAAGGAGAAAGTGGTAAAGCCTGCGACGGAGCAGTTAAATATATGGAAACCAGCACCAAAGCTTAATGTGGAGAAAATGAATGCTATTGTAGAAAAGCTCTATGATGTGCAAACTGTTCAGGAGTCGAATACATTAGAGCCTATAGTGCCAGAACCCGAATCCGTTCCTACAGCCATTGAAGATAGCTGGCAACCGACACCGATGATAGAAGTAAATCCTCCTGAAGAAGTAACGCTAGAGGAGCCAGTGGAAATTCTAGAGGATGAGCCAGCTAAAGAACCATTCCCTGCGCTTGAAGTGGTAGGGCAGATTCACGGCACGTATATTGTTGCACAAATGGAGGATGGCTTTTATTTAATCGATCAGCACGCCGCTCAGGAGCGTATTAAATATGAATTTTTCCGTGAAAAGGTCGGTCAGGTGAACCCAAATGAGCGTCAGGCTTTATTGCTTCCATTAACCTTCCATTATGCTGCGGACGAGGCTCTTATATTAAGAGAAAATAGACAGGAATTAGAAGCTGTTGGTGTATTTTTGGAAGAATTTGGACAGGCCTCATTTGTCGTGAGAGAGCATCCTAGTTGGTTCCCTAAAGGGGAAGAACAGGCAATTATTGAGGACTTAATTGAACAGGTGCTGACAACCAAAAAAGCAGACGTCAAAAAATTACGTGAGGCGGCAGCGATTATGATGAGCTGTAAAAAGTCGATAAAGGCCAATCATTATTTAACGAAAGAACAAATGGACACTTTATTGCAAGATTTACGTAATGCAGACAATCCATTTACATGCCCACATGGACGTCCAGTACTTATTCATTTTACAACTTATGAAGTGGAAAAAATGTTTAAACGGGTAATGTAGTTGTAATGCCTAACAATTTATTATAAGAATAAACAAGAGCAACATGAACAGTCCATGCTGCATAAAAGGAAATTAGAACATAATACAAATGGAGTTAAAGTTTCTATGCATAAAGTTATTGCTAGTTATACAGGCTAGCATACGCAATAGAGGTTAAACGTATTTTCAAATTATAGCTAATGGGGGAGAAAGATATGTTTTCATTTGAGCATCGTCCTAAAATTATGCAGTTTTTAGAGCAATATAGCTTTGACGTTTTAGTCATTGGTGGTGGCATCACTGGTGCTGGCATTGCACTTGATGCAGCATCTAGAGGGCTATCAGTCGCTTTGATTGAGAAGCAGGATTTTTCTGCTGGCACATCGAGCCGTTCAACAAAACTTATTCATGGTGGGCTTCGTTATTTAAAGCAACTTGAAGTAGGTGTAGTAGCTGAGGTTGGGCGTGAGCGTGAAATTGTATATGACAATGCTGTTCACGTGACAACGCCTGAAAAGATGCTACTACCATTATATAAGAAGGGCTCGCTTGGACCATTTACAACATCAATGGCACTGAAGGTATATGATCGATTAGCAGGTGTTAAAAAGCATGAACGTAGAACAATGTTAAACGCTCAGGAAACGGCAGCGCTAGAGCCTTTACTCAATCGAGATGAGCTTATTGGCGGTGGCTATTACGTTGAATATCGTACAGATGATGCCCGTCTAACAATTGAAGTGCTGAAAAAAGCTGTGGAATATGGGGCGCTTTGTTTAAATTATGCGGAGATGACAGAATTTTTATATGAGAAGAAAAAGCTTGTTGGGGCACAAGTGAAGGATCATGTTACAGGGAAAACGATCGAAGTACATGCCGCGCAAATCGTCAATGCTACTGGACCTTGGGTGGACGAGGTTCGCCAAAAGGATAAAGTAGCAGACAAAAAGCAATTACGTCTTACTAAAGGAGTTCATATTGTCTTTGATCAAAAGGATTTTCCATTACGACAAGCAGTGTACTTTGATATAGTGGATGGGCGTATGGCCTTTGCAATTCCACGTGATGGTAAAGCCTATGTAGGGACAACAGATACAGTTTACGAGGGAGACCCTGTACATCCTGTCGCTACCCAAGAGGATGTTGATTATTTAATTGCTGCTGCAAAAACTGTCTTTCCAACTGCAAATATTTCAAGAGATACGATTGAATCGTCGTGGGCAGGTGTGCGCCCACTTATTTTTGAAAAAGGGAAGGATCCATCCGAAATTTCACGCAAAGATGAGATATGGACGGCTCCGAGTGGACTAATGACGATTGCGGGTGGCAAACTAACGGGCTACCGTCAAATGGCAGAAACAATCGTTGATAAAATTGTGAAAACCCATAAATATAAGCACGCAAGTCCATGTGTAACACGTGAGTTATCACTTTCTGGTGCAAAAGGCATTAATGCCATCAATTTCACTGATTATAGTACGTATAAAGCTAAAGAGGGCGTTCAGTATGGTCTAAATTATGATGAAGCAAAACAGCTTGTACAAAAATATGGTACAAATGTTGATGCATTATATAACCAGGTGAAATATTTACATGAATATGGAAGTACGATGCCCCTGGCCTTACATGCAATGCTACTTTATGGCATAGAAGCGGAAATGGTGTACACACCAAGTGATTTCTTTATCCGTCGAACAGGCTTATTATACTTCGATATTGATGCGGTAAAACGTTATAAACAGCAGGTCATTCAAGTTATGCAACACCATTTTAACTATACAGAGTCACAAAGAAATACTTATGTCGCTCAACTCGAGCAAGCAATTTTAGATGCAACAAATTTTGCGGAGGAAGGAGTGTAGGCAATGCGTTATATTGAAATGTCAGATGGCCATTTTCTGTTTACTCGAACATTAAAGCCAACGAAGCCATGTATTGGTCATATTCATATTCTACATGGTATGGCGGAACATAGTGGACGTTATGCTAAATTTGCAAATAGCCTAAATGAAGCTGGCTTTGCAGTGACTATGCATGATCATCGAGGGCATGGAGAAACAGCAGCCTATAATGGCACACTAGGTTTTTTTGCTGAAGAAAATGGGTTTGATCGCGTCGTAGAGGATGCACATGAAGTAGTAACATTATTGCATGAACAATTTACAGATGTACCTTTGATTTTATTTGGTCATAGTATGGGATCGTTCATTACTAGAAGATATATTCAATTGTACAGCGATCAAGTGGATAATGTGATTCTTTGTGGAACAGGAAACGTTACAGCATTGCACACGATGGGGAATTTAGTAGCAAAAGTATTGGCCAAACAGCTTGGTAAAGAGACGGAGAGCAAGTTGTTAAATAAGCTGAGCTTTGGTAGCTTTAATAAACAGTTCCCAAATTCGAAGACTGCGTATGACTGGTTATGTTCAACAGAGGACGAGGTGCAAAAATATATAGATGATCCGTATTGCGGCTTTATTCCAACAAATCAATTTTTTGTGGATTTAACTACAGGTTTTATGTCGTTAAATCGTAAAAATGAGATAGCAAAAATACAGAAAGACTTACCGATATTGTTGATAAGTGGTAGTAAGGATCCAGTAGGAGAGCAAGGCCAAGGTGTATACTCTGTTGCTGAACAATTTGCATCAGCGGGTATACAGGATGTAACGGTCTACTTATTTGAGGATAAGCGCCATGAAATCCTAAACGAGGACAATCAAGAGGCAGTCTATCAAGTTTTATTACGGTGGTTAGAAAAATATGATACAAGATAAAATACAGCAGGCAGAGGTTGTAGCAATCGTAGGGCCTACTGCTTCTGGGAAAACGGCACTAAGTATTGAGTTAGCAAAAAAATATAATGGCGAAATCATCAATGGTGACTCCATGCAAATCTATCGAGGCTTAGATATTGGTACAGCGAAAATTACTGAAGAAGAGATGGAGGGTGTACCCCATCATTTACTAAGCTTCAAAGAGCCCACAGAGTCCTTTTCAGTAGCAGACTATCAAAAAATAGTGCGAGCTAAAATTGCGGAAATTCAAGCGCGTGGCAAGCTACCGATTATCGTAGGGGGCTCAGGTTTATATGTGCAGGCAGTACTCTATGATTTTCAATTTACAGAGGAGCAGGTAGATGAAGCGGCACGAAAAGCCTATTATGCAGAACTGGAGAAATTAGGTCCAGAGGCAATGCATGCTAAGCTTAAAAAACTTGATCCACAAACAGCTGAGACAATTCATCCAAATAATACTCGCCGTGTTATACGTGCGTTAGAGATGATTGAGCTTAGTGGCGTTTCAAAGGCATCCGAAGCACACAATCGTGGAGAAGTTCCACTTTACAATCATGTGATTCTAGGGCTTGGGCAAAATATGTCACGTGAAGTGCTTTATGATCGTATTAACCGTCGTGTTGATATAATGATGGAAAAAGGGCTTTTAGAAGAAGTAAAAGGCTTATGGCAGCAAAATATTCGAGGTGTGCAGTCAATCCAAGCAATCGGCTATAAAGAATTATATGATTACCTAGATGGAAAATGTTCTTTAGAAGAAGCCATTGACAGTTTGAAGCAAAATTCTCGTCGCTATGCGAAAAGACAACTAACTTACTTCCGGAACAAAATGGATGTATATTTTGTTCATAATGACGAAAAACTTTAATTATTTTCTAAAAATTACTAATTGCCAAATTGGTAGAACATGCTACTATAGGAATGAAGAGGTAGAAAGAGAGTATAGGGAGGCATTTTGATGAAATCAATTAACTTGCAAGATACATTCTTAAACCATCTACGTAAAAACAATGTTTTTGTAACTGTGTTTTTATTAAACGGTTTTCAGTTAAAAGGAACTGTGAAATCCTATGATAATTTTACAGTATTATTACTAGATGCTGATAGCAAGCAACACCTTATTTACAAACACGCTATTTCTACATTTGTTCCAGCAAAGCAAGTAGATTTTTTAGAGACAGACGAATAGAAACATTAGAGTAAAACAGTTAGTGTTCATGACACTAGCTGTTTTTTTGCCTTCAGGCTATAATGTAAGAGGAAATCGACATATTGGAGGACTACACATATGAAAACTATGGATACAACAGAAATATTAGAACTATTAGATGCGAACGAAGATCTATACATTATTGATGTTCGTGAAGATGATGAGGTAGCACAAGGCATAATCCCTGGTGCTCAGCACATTGCTCTTGGGACAATCCCTGAGCGCTTAGGTGAATTAGATGCTTCTAAGCCATACATTATCGTTTGCAAAGCAGGCGGTCGTTCAGCAAATGCTTGTGCATACCTAGAAGCGCAAGGCTTTGACGTAACAAACCTTGAAGGCGGCATGCTTACTTATGATGGAGAGTTAGAATTTAAATAATTATCGATTAAAACCCTCGTTTAAGCGAGGGTTTTTCTTATACAATTGAGTCGATATAAGATTGAAGCAATTGTTATTAATTTGGTAGTATATGTTATAATTACAACATACAAGGAGGGATTAGTATGTATCGAACAATAGCACCCCCAACAATGTCTTTGCAGTAGAATCTACTGTTTAGGCATTCAATAAAAGCTTGCTAATTCTCAATAGATTCTACTGTATATCGAAGACTATATACATGTAGAAAGTAGGAATTAGAAATGAGCGGAAAACTATCTTTTATTTTATCAATGATTATTTTTGGAGCTGTCGGTGTTTTTGCAAAATATATTAAGTTACCTTCAAGTGAAATTGCCTTTTGGATGAGTCTCATTGGCTCTTGTTTTTTACTTTTGATTTTCCTTTGTAAAAAAGTAAGGTTTACGAAAACAACTATTTTGCAAAATAAATGGCCATTGGTACTTTCGAGCTTTGCCTTATGTGGCAATTGGATTTTCCTTTTCCAAGCGTACAAGGAAACAACCATCGCAAATGCAGCGCTAAGCTACTATTTTGCTCCAGTACTAGTGATTTGTTTATCACCTATAATTTTGAAAGAGAAAATATATGCAAGGAAAATCTTTTATGTTTGTGTTGCTCTAGTAGGCCTGTATTTTATCGTCCGAAGTCAAACTACCGAAACGAGCGAACATTATATCGGAATTGTATATGGGCTTATTGCAGCTTGTTTCTATACAATAGTAACATTCACCAATAAGTATATTCGTGGATTAAAAGAGCCTGATAATACGATTATTCAACTTGCAATAGCAGCGTTATTTCTTGCTCTTTACCTTTTTGGGACTAATGGGTTCCAAGTAATGCAGATCGATATAAAATCAATTAGTTTGCTTATAGCATTGGGTATTGTTCATGCTGGAATCGGCTTCTATCTGTTCTTTTTGGGAATGCGTTATCTAAAAGGGCAAAGTATAGCGATTTTAAGCTATATTGATCCACTGACATCATTACTGATTTCGACGATGATTATAGGAGAAAAAATGACGACCTTACAAATACTGGGCGCTATCCTGTTACTCGGCGCAACATTTCTGAGTGAAATAGATAAAACAGAGTTGATATCACAGCAATAAACGGACAGGAAGCTCCCGAAAGCCTTTTTGGCATTAGGGAGCTTTTTCTAGCAAAGGGGAATAGAATTAGTTTTATCCTCTAAAATCCGTTTTAATATTTCATACTCTTTTGAAGAAAGCATTCTATTTATCTAATTTTCTTCCATCTTGAAAAACCGTTTGTAACCTGAATATACTAATGATGAATATTAGCTCCTGAGTTGATCTTTCTTCTGTAATAAAAGCACTTGCTCCTACATTATAGGTAGCTTGAATTTATTCTGTATAATTTGTTGCTAAGTCTAATTTTCTTTAATATTGTGCCATGCACCATTCTTTAGTTTCTTGGTCGGCAAAGGATGCTTCTACACTATTTAAATAAATTTGCCGATAATCTTCTTCGCTTAGATTAAATTCATTGTTAACTAAATGGATTTCTTTTGCCATTGTAGTATCTGATACTGTTCTGTTATCCGTATTAAATGTCACTTTTATTCCATCTTTATGAAACTTATAAATCGGATGTTCAGAATAATGATGCACAGCTTTCGTTTGGACATTACTTGTTGGACACATTTCAAGCACTACCTGTCTTTCTTTCACAATCTTATAAGCCTCGGCACAATCTTTAATAAATACTCCGTGTCCTATTCTTTCAGCACCCAACAGTTCAACAGCCTCTAGCACGTTTTTACCAATTCCCGTTTCACCGGCATGAATAGTGACTCTGTAGCCATATTCTTTGGCTAAAGCGATTGGATCTACGAATTTTTCACAAAAGCCTTCTTCTTCGGATGCACATAGGTCAATTGCCACTACACCTTTTCCAAGGAACTTTTTCCCCTTTTCAACCACCTCAAATGCACTTTCTACAGACATCGTCCTCATGCAAGACAGGATTATATTTCCCTTTATTTCGTAACAGCTTTCAGCGTCTTTCATCCCCTCTATAACAGATTGAATAACTTCTTCAACACCAAGACCTTGTAATGTGTGAAGTAACGGGGCAAATCTGACTTCTAAATATTTCACATTTTCCCTTGTTGCATTCTCAAATAGCTCAAAAGTAATTCTTCTTAAGTTCTCTTTAGACTGCATTACTAAATTAGGAAGAGAAAATCTTTTTAAATATTCATCAAGGGATTCACATTCTAACGGAGCAATCAGCTCCTTTTGCAGTTCATCCTTATCAAAAGAGGGTAACTGAATGCCTTCCTTTTGTGCAATATCGATAATAGTTTCAGCCCTAAGGCTTCCATCCAAATGACAGTGCAGTTCAATTTTTGGCAATGCTAAAAAGTTCATTTTTGACCTCCGGAAATAAATTTTTAGATTAAAATACAGAAAAAAATTCCTGACTACAAAGAAAATACAAATTTTGTACTTTCTTCGTAATCAGGAATTTCGGTTCCTGGTAGAGACCCCCAAACCATATTATTGGAGTTATACGAAATATATTATTGAATTCATTTGCGATTTTCAATATGATAATTGAAAAATTTCGGATTGTCAACATGGTCCATACCTTTTTCAACAAAACTGCTTCGTTCGTTTAAGTACATTTCTTCAAATAGTTATTTGTTGTATTAAGAGGAAAAGGCTCTTTTGATTTACATTTCGGAGTACCGAATGCCAACATTCATTATTATCTCTTACACCTAATGATCCTTATATCGATAGACCACTCGCCCAAATTCCTTTAAAACCGACTTCCTCTACAACTTTTGCGGAAAGACCGTTATGGGATTCCATTAAAAATTCAAGTTTGTCTGAATATATTTTTTTAAAAAAATTCGTCCTTTTTTTCAATATCTCCCATCTCCCCATACTCGACATGTCTATATGACTAAAAGTAAAGATTAGCAGGGCAAATATATTAGAAGCTAATGATTTTGAAATCAATAAAATGGATGTATTGAGAACAATCATAATGCTACTTTTCTAGTGTAGTAAATTTATTTTGACTCTAACAGAAAAATAGGAGATATTAGTCGCGTTACCAAGTCTCACTCACCCATGCAAGATAAATCTATTTACATACAATACAGTAACCTCCATAAGTGGGGAGGACTACACTATTAATACAAAAGAAATAAAAATATCTAACTAAATGAGGTGAGTTTATTGAAAAACGGACTTGGAAAATGGGAACAATTCTTACTGTTAAAACAAAATCCTTTAACAACTAACTGCATTCCAGAATCAACACTTTACAGTCTAGAAAACCTAATCTATTTATTAAATAAGTATGAGTATATTTATGTGAAACATGATAGCACTGGACAAGGAAGAGCAATGTATAAAGTATACAAAAGAAAAGATGGACACTATTGTTTTAACGGATTTACCATGCAAGGTGAAGAAATAAATAAGTGTGTAGCAGCAATTGAGGATTTCCATCAAGTTCTACATCCATATGAGAAACACGGTAGATTAAGCGGAATTTATATTATACAGGAGGGGGTCAAAAGTCTAACCCCTGATGGGGATTCAATATCCATTCGTGTTCATGTTCAAAATCTAAAGGGAAAATGGGTAATTGGTGGAATTTACGGAAGGATTGCAGCTGAGGATCATGGGATTGTCAATTCAAATCGGGGTTCTCAAGCAATATCGATGGATGAATTATTATCAGGTTATTTGATGATGGATAATACAAAGAAAGATCAAACAATAGATTCTCTAAAAGAAGATTCAATTTTAGCAGCTGAAGTAATAGCATCCCACTTTCCTTGTAGAGAATATGGCATTGATTTTGGAATAAATCTTGAAGGAAAACCTGTATTATTTGAAGTAAATACAACGCCAAGCATACGTAGTTTTGCCAAAGTTGATAGAGCGATTTGGAAGAATATTGTTGAGATTAGGAAAATGCAAAATGAAGGCTAAGTTTGAAATGTAGTTATTTTTCATGTTAGTCATCAGCATATTTCTATTCAATAGACTTACATCCTAAAATTACTTTCCCTACTATAATTTTAGGAAAGAAGAAACTTAATTGCATCCGTTACTTGTGAACGATTAGGAATTTACCTAGAAAAAATGGATTATGGTTGGGTAGGCGCGATATGAATCAATTTTCGAAGGAATCCCTGGAACAATTTTTCATTTAATCAAATATATTGACACAAAAACCACTTTCCCGTAGATTTAAAGTAATTGCATAAAAGCATTAGGTGCCCATTGCGGGAGAATAGGGAATAAAGTGAAAAGCTTTAGCGGTCCCACCACTGTAAAAGGGAGTTTCATAGAGAATGCCACTAGCATCGTTCTGGGAAGGTTCTACGAAATGTTGAAATTGAGCCAGGAGACCTGCCTATCTGCTTCGTATTATATAGACGATGGAAAAGTCTGTAGTTTATTTGTTATGGAATAAACTACAGGCTTTTTATTTTTTTCTCTAAATCAATCTTCGAGTAACAAGGGCAAAAAAGAAAGGGGAAATTTTCATGCAATTATTACAACAGACGATTCAAAACATTCAAAGTGCTGACAACAAAATGACGGGGAAGGCAAGAGAACGCATAGATGCACTTTGCAAGCCTCCTGGAAGCTTGGGAAGACTAGAGACCCTTGCTGTGCAACTATCCGGAATTACAGGCGAACAATTTCCTGTGATTGATAATAAAGCGATTATTGTCTGTGCCGCAGATCATGGTGTTTGTGATGAAGGGGTGACATCTAATCCACAAAATGTGACGGTCTTTCAAACATTAAATTTTCCTAGAGGAGGGACTGGTGTCTGTGCTATCGCAAAAATCACAGATGCTAAAATTGTCACAGTAGATGTTGGCGTAAAAGAAGATATTCCACATGATGCTGGTGTCATCCTAAAAAAAATTAAATATGGAACGGACAATATGGCAAAAGGTCCTGCTATGTCAAGGGAAGAAGCCATTCAATCTATTGAAGTAGGAATTGAGGTAGCTACGGAAGAAATAAACAAGGGGATAAATGTACTCGGGACAGGTGAAATGGGTATTGGCAATACCACGCCGAGTGCTGCCATATTATCGGTTCTTCGCGAATGTCATCCGAATGAAGTGACAGGCTTCGGTGCAGGTGTTGGACCAGGGGGAATAGCACATAAAGTAGAAGTCATTCACAATGCTATTGTATTAAATAAACCAAATCGCGATGATGCTATTGATATTCTTGCAAAAGTCGGTGGGTTAGAAATAGGTGCTATGGCTGGAGTGATACTTGCTGCCGCCGCACATCGTAAACCTGTTGTTATAGATGGCTTTATTTCTACTATTGCTGCACTTATTGCATACGAACTCGAACCAAACGTAAAAGACTATATCATTCCTTCTCATGCCTCTGAAGAACCAGGTGCAAAAATTGCTGCTGAAATGCTCGGGGTTGAACCGATGCTACAGATGAATATGAGATTGGGCGAGGGCTCTGGTGCAGCTTTAGCATTTCCTATATTGGACGCAGCTTGCTCCATGATGAAAAATATGGCTACATTAGAAGAATCTATACTGCTGTTAGAAAAGTAATCATAGATTATGAATTCTTTTTCTATTAAACCTTAATAAAATAGGAAAAGCTTAAGTAGAGAAAAGGAACTAAGTTGGGTATATCTCTTGACTCTGTTCTTTTAATCTCTGCTTTAACTACTTTAGAGTATTCTTTAACATTCTAAAAGGTTCTATGCCCTCCAATACTAATTTTATAATTTTTTATGTTACACATTTAATGATAGGTGAGGTTTAAATGTTATTTTATAAATACTTGGTAAATTATGAGGTAAACAGATTATTATAGGATTCTAATGAAACGGAGTTTATGATTGGATTTTATAACCCCTTGTCTAGAAAATGCATGAGAAAAAAATTTAAATGATAAAGTATGCTATAAATAATTGCATGCTTTATTTTCTTTAAAAATAAGTTAGCGAGATTAGCATGATATGTATTTAAAGTTACATATATAATATTTGGGGAAAGAAATTGAAAGTTTGTAGTGTATCAAATTCAAATATGCAAAAGCCCTAATTTTATTGCTATGACAACCGCACCAACACGAGAATCTACGTTTAGCTTTCGGATAATAGAAGAGATATGATGCTCAACTGTTCTCTTACTAATTCCTAATTCCTCACTAATATCATTATTTGTTTTATCTTCAGCTATCTTTTGCAAAATTTTATACTCTTTGGGTGTAAGTATACTCAAATTAAACACTCCTATCTATCTAATTATTATAAAGGCATAATAGCACGAATTGACATAAAATTCTACTTATTAGAAAAAAATTTACAAATCAAAATATTCGTAAATGAAATATTAATCTTAAGAAAATTGCGGGAATTACGGATTTTTTTTTGCGTAAATTCTGTTAAGTTTGAGATATAAATTACATATAAATAATTTATTAGTAAGTTTAGTTATGTGTATTTTGTATATATTTTCGGGAGATATTTTACAATGTTAAGAAGATATTTCTAGCAAATTAAAAATTAATCCCCTTTCCATTTTTTTCTATCCAGGCGCATTAAAGGTAATCGTTTTTTATCAATCTCTTTTTTCGACATCAAAAAATGAGCTCTTGTCATGTTTAATATCAAAAAATTAAGAAATTAATGATTTGTTTTAAGTTGCAGGAGTAATATCTTGTTATTATCTCCTTTATATGGATAAAATAAATATTTTTTCTAGGATATTGACAACTCTGAAAATGGTCAATATAGTTAAAAGTGTAAGTATATGTAAAAATATGTTTAAATGTATTTAAATTGGTAATTACCCAGAATATACTTGCTGGAAATTATGGGAAAGGAGTGAAAAATAGTTGGAGAATATTAATAAATGGATTGAAAATAAAGAAAAAGATCTTCATTTAAAAGTAGGATTAAATTTTTTAAATCAGTATGCAATTAGTATTATTTGTGAAATATTCAATAAGGAGAATATTTTCGGTAGTTCAAAAGCTTTGACGATTGATGAGATTATACAAAATAAAGGTTATAATATTGCAACTTCAAAAAGACCTTTAGAGTTAATGTGTAATTGGTTATGTTCAAAAAATATTTTGGAAAAAGTAATAGATGAAAATCAGGGAACTAGATATATGATTACCCAAACTATTCCATCCCCTGATTTACTACAACTTGAAAAAAGTGTGGTTGGGAAGACAATGCCAGGAGCAACGCAATTATTAAAGTTGCCACTTAAACATGCAAATGAAATATTTTTGGGCGAAATGTCACAAGAAGGTTTATATGCTCAGCAGTCTGTGTCACTATGGCAATCTTATTTTAGCCATCCTGGGATGTCTATTCCTTCAGAGATTGTTGCAGAATTCATATACGATAAAATAAAAGATAGAACGGAGCCAGTAACGATAATGGAAGTTGGAGCTGGTTCGGCTAATGGTACTCGAGCGTTATATGAATTGCTAGCTTCAAAGGATAAATTAAATTTAGTTAAGAAATTTATAATCAGTGATTTTTCAACTGATTTTATCGAGAATTGTGAAAAAAATATTAAAGATAGTTATGGCGAACAAGATATTTTTGAATTTAAACTATTTGATCTTAATATCTCACCTACAGACCAAGGGTTAGAACAAGCATCTGTAGATTTTATCTTAGGTGTTAATTGTTTGCATTATATTAAGGATTGGTCAAAACAATTTCAAGAGATTCATAGTATTTTGAAATGGGATGGGTGGTTATTATCCGCTGGGTATTTTAGAAACATTTTAGAGAAACCTTTTCATATTGAATTGCATGGCAGTTTTTTCGAAGAATACCATGATGTTATTTTAAATGAAAAGTACCGACCTGAATTTGGAATAATGACACCTGAAATATTTCAAAGTGCATTAATCGAGTCTGGATATTGTGAAATAGAAATTTGGCCACCGAGAGTGAGCTGGGAGAATTTCGATTTTTATTGTGGTGTTGTAGCTGGAAAAAAAATCCGTTAATAATAAAAGGAGAATTATATTATGGGAAATTTAACAGTAAATTTAGAGAATGAGATTAAGGAAATGATTGTAGATCGATTAGGATTAATAGATGTAGATATAGAAAGTATTGATAATGATGCCCCAATTTTTCTTTCTTTTGATGCAGATGGTTCAGGTCTAGGACTTGATTCTGTTGATGCATTAGAATTGGTTGTTGGATTAAATGAAGTTTTTGAAGTGCAGGTAACTGATGAAGATATGGCTATATTCCGTAATGTTTCTAGTATTGCAGATTTTATTCGTGAGAAAAAAGGGGTGTAAACCCGTGATGCTTAAGAACCCTATTCGAGTAGTGGTAACGGGACTTGGTGTTGTTGCTCCAAACGGCTATGATAAAGAAACATTTTATCAGGCATTATTGGATGGGAAATCTGGAATTGGTAACGTTGAACGAATCGAAATGTCTAATTTCCGCACTCAAATAGCAGGAGAGGTTAAAATTTCCTTTCCTGAAATGGCTAGAGAACATAACTTTGACCGGACTGTATCAATGGCATGTGTCGCCTTAGATGAAGCATTTAAGGATAGCGGTATAGATTCAACATATATAAGTGGATTAGGGATACGGGCTGGCATGAGTTTTGCTACTTCTTTAGGTGGAAATTCTAGAATGATGGAACATTTGAAAGAAGAATTGGATGAAAGAAAAATTCAGCCAGAATGGTTAACTGATTTAAATTTCTTTTCTAATTATATCGCTAAGAATGCTGGTGTTAAAGGGGCTATAAATTCAACCACATCTGCTTGTGCTGCTGGGACTGCTGCAGTAGGAATTGGATTTGATCAGATTAGATTGGGACGAGCAGATGTAATGATAGTAGGAGGCTCTGACCCTTTAACAGAGTTTTCAATTGCGGGTTTTCATTCCTTAAGATCTTTAAGTCCAACAGGAAGCAAGCCATTTGATGAAAATCGTGATGGGTTAGTTATTGGAGAAGGAGCTTCAATATTTATTTTGGAAAATTATGATCATGCTTTAGAGCGTGGAGCACATATATATGCAGAAATCATTGGGTATGGGCTAAGTAATGATGCATATCATATTACCTCCCCAGATCCAAACGGAGGTGGTGCTATCCGTGCAATGAAAATGGCATTACAAGATGCAAATCTAAGGCCAGATGATGTAGATTACATCAATGCACATGGTACTTCAACGTTAGTTAATGACAAAATGGAATTGAATGCCATTAATGAAGTTTTTCAAGATCACGCTAAAAAAATTTCTATTTCTTCAACTAAATCGATGACAGGTCATTGTCTAGGTGCAGCAGGAAGTATTGAATTAGCAGCTTGTGTTTTAGCAGTAGAAAGAGGTTTTGTTCCACCTACTGCAACTTTAAGTAAACCAGAAAAAGATTTTGAAGAATTCAGTTTAATTAAAAGCAAGAGTGTAAAAAAACCGATTAAAGTAGCAATGTCTAACTCCTTTGCCTTTGGTGGAAATACTGCATGTGTCATTTTAAAAAAGGCAGATGAATTGAATGTGAGAAAAGGGGTGCAATTTGACTAGTCAAGATTATGATGTAATTGTAATCGGTTCAGGGATAGGGGGACTTGCCTCGGCTAGTGCAATGGCTAGTAAAGGTTACAAGGTATTAGTATGTGAGGCTGAAGGAAGAATGGGGGGATATTGTCAGTCCTTTGACAGAAAAGGATTTCGCTTTAATTCATCAATTCATAAAATTGGTGGACCATTTCCTCGTTATTTAATTGAAAAATTTTTAAGCTTAATGGGAGAGAATAGTCAACTTGAGTGGACAGAATTTGAGGAATATGTTCAGGTAGATTCTATTAAGATAAATTCCGGATCAAAAACTTTAAATCAAGATTTGAAAGAATATTTTCCTCATGAGTCTACCCAATTAGATGTTTTCTTTTCTGATATTCGATTAGTATATAAAGAATTAATATATCTTGAAAAAAATCGAAATAATATTACTGCTTTTAATCCGACGGCAATGAAATTATTAATGCAATATCAAGTGATTACAATTGAACAATTACTTAATAAATATTTTCAAGATGAACATTTAAAAGGTATTTTATATGGACTTTGCGATGGTATGCCAGGACAAAGTGCAATAGTTTTAGTAGTATTTTTTAATTTACTAATTGGGAATAATTCAGTTCTTCCTGTTGGTGGTGCTGAAAGTATACTTAATATTATGCTAAAAGTTGTTGAAAAGGCGGAAGGAAAATTAATTTTAAATTCTCCAGTTGAACGTATTTTAGTTGAGGATGGTCATGTAATTGGTGTAGAGGTAAATGGACAAGAGATACTTAGTAAATTTGTAGTCTCTAATGCAGATATTTATACTACATATGAAAAATTAATTGGTAAAGAGCATATCCCGCCGAGGTTCCTTAATAAAATGCACAATGTTTGGAAACCAAGTTCATCTTGTTTTTCTGTTTGGCTTGGATTAGATTGTCCAATACAAGATTTGGGATGGAACGGGCAAAATGTAAACTATTACCAAGGTTATGATCGATTGTTTAATATGAAAGAAGACCTTGTCACTTCCGGAGGTCGCCTTCCAAAAGACGCCTTTTGTTGGGTAGGTACTTCTGCAAACCTTGACCCTACTGCATCGCCAAGTGGTTATTCTCAAGTTTCTTTAGGAATACCCATTTCGTACCAGTATGAAAATAGTTGGGGTATTGTAAACGGAAGAAGAGGACGAGAATATCGTGATACCAAAATGCGTTTAGCAGAACAATTAATTAATTCTGTAGAACAAATTATGCCAGGTTTACAAAAGCATATTTTTACTTCAACAATAGCGACACCACTCACTTTCGAAAGATATTCACGTAATGTAGGTGGATCATACTTAGGTTTTGCATTTGAGCCTGCATATTTACAAGATAGGATGAGACCAGAATCAAAAGGTTTACTACAGGGTTTGTATCTTAGTAGTAACTGGAGTTCAATGGGAGGTGGCTTTATAAAAGTAATGATGGAAGCTATAAGGGGCGCAGATTTAATGTTAATGGAAGATGGAAGAACAGATTTCTATGACTTTCAAAATAAATATTTTTTTGAACAGATGTCAAGCCTAAAAATATAATTTAATGAATAGGGGAACGATCTTGAAACGACCATCTACTGTGAGTATTCTGAATTGCGGAGAAATTCGTTTTAAAGGGGATTCAAATTGGATGCCCGTTCAGGCTTTCTTAATTCAAACATCTGATACAAATATTGTGGTGGATGCTGGATTTCATCCAGAAATATTAACGGACACAAAAGGATACTTAGGAATACTATCTACATTGATTGAATTAAAAGTAACTCGTGAAAATTTAATTGATAACCAAATTAAAAAACATGGGTTAACAGTTTCAGATATTGATAAAGTGATTTATTCCCATCTCCATTTCGATCATAGTGGAGGAGCTGTACTCTTTGAAGGGAAAATGCAAGAATTGGTACAGCTTGAAGAATTTAATTTTGCTCAAAACCCTAATTTTCAATTTGAATATAATAAAAAAGATATAGATTATGCTCAAAAATTCGAAAAAATTAATGGTGAATTCGATTTATATGGAGATGGGAAAATACAACTTATCCAAACACCTGGGCATTCTATTGGGCATCAATCTATATGGATTAGAGATTCTGAAAGTTATGATAAGTTGTTGTTGTGTGATGCTTCCTATACGGTTGATCAATTTATGAAGAGAGGACAATCGAAGTATCCTCATAAAAAAGAACAGGAGATTTCATCAATCAATCGACTGCATAAAATGATTGAAGAACGGCGTAAACCTGTTTTAGTTTATGCTGGTCATGATGCTACTCCTCAAATAATTTCAGTTAAATGATGGAAGGTAAATTTATGGAGGAAAAATTTGTTGACGTTGTTGTATTAGGTGACAATTTGACTGCTATTACTTCATCGATTTTGTTAGTTAAAAGAGGATTTTCGGTTCAACGCATCGGTGAGCACCCAGTTTTCGATCAGTACCCTTGTTTTCCGCTTTATCATCAAGACGCGGATCAAGGGATTCTTGGTTCTATCATAAAAGAAATAGATTTGACAATTCCAGTAAAACCAATTAATCATATTGATAATTCGTTCTTTCCAGATTTTACATGGAAGAGAACTCGTTCTTTAAAAGAACAAAAGAATTTATTATTAGATTTCTTTCCAGAGTATAACGAATCAATAAATGAATATTTTAATGTAATTGAAGGGCTTGGGAAGGAATGGTCTATTCTATTAGAATCTAATGGGGGATTAAACCCAAAGGAAATTCCATATTCAATTAGATATAGTAATCTTTCTTATGTTAATTATATTGAAAGCTTATTTAATGGAAATCAAAAACTTATTGGTATACTTTGTATTTCCCTTCCGAGTAGTGATGTTGCTTTGACTGTAATGGCTGGATACTTATATGGACAAGTTTTTGATAGTTGTATAATCGATGGTGGAATTCAACGAATTTATCAACAGATGGAAAACATGTTAAGGGAAGGGAATGTATCTCTAGACAAACCAGATATTCCTATAATTATCACACAACAAAATCCTGGTTATAAGGTGCAATATCAAAAAAATTTAGCGTGCTTTGCTAAATGTGTACTCGATACAAGAGGAGATATGCAAAATAAAAGCAGTCGATTATGTTCGGATTCTAAACTAACGTTTTTGAGTATTTTACTAGAGCTAAAGGAAGAAATACATGGTATCCCACATACTGAAATTTGGTACGATTATCCTGACTATGATTTGAATTCATATTTCAAAAGGTTAGAAAATGGGATTCTACCAACTGATATCGCTTATATTTTGTGGAATACGCATCCTAGGATGGGAAGAGCGCAAGTCGAATTACGTATAGATATCCCATTGATAGCTCTGGGGGATAGAGAAAAATATAATAAAATAATACATCAGGTTTTAGAAAAAATAGAATTTAGAATTCCAAACCTTAAAGACAAAGTTGCTAATATAGAAATATTCACCCCAGAGATGCATGCTGAAAGGACTCATTTAAGTGATGGTTCAGGTACAAGATGGGCATTTTCAGTTAAGCAGGTATTCAAAAATCCAATGAAATTAGAAGTAGCTCCAAAGTATTTTAGTACACATGATTGGGGATTCGCATGGTTTTCCGTAGCTTATATTGCTGCAAATCAAATTACTGCAAAATTAAAAAATGTTAAAGAAAGCATGAGATGAGGGGAGTAAATTTTGTCGAAAATTTTTACATTTAAAACAACTCCACGATTCAGCGATACGGATGCTTATGGAATTGTACATCATAGTAACCATTATAAGATGTTAGAGGAAGCTAGAATTAATTATGCAAATTGTGTTCTAGATTTATCTATGGAGGATTTTAATGATTTAGGATATAAATTCCCTGTTATAAAAAGTGAATGTAATTATAAAGTTCCCATCTATTACGGGGATACTTTAAATATTGATATTATCTTTAGTATTGAGAAAGCAGCTAGATTAACTTTTTCTTATACAATTTATAATGAGAGAACTAAACTAATTCATGCGACGGCTAAGACTTGTCATGTTTTTATGAAGCATGATGGAAAGCTTTGCTTAACTTATCCGGATTGGTTTATTGCAAAGATAAAATTAGCTCTAACGGAATATCAAATAGATTACTAAAAAGGGAAGTAGAAAACGATGGTTCTAATGAAGGAAAAGATATATTTTCCAAAATTATTAACTTTTCACGAGACATCAAATAATATATTGATTAGTGCTGTCAGAACTAAATTAGCTGCAGATGGACTTCGTATTAGCCCATCATTACTCTTATTACTTGGTCAAGGAATTGATTTTTTTTATCAAAGTAAAAAAGATAAGGAGAAATTTGTAGGCAATGCATTCGCAGCTAATCCTCAGTTATTGAGAGATTTATGTTTACCATTAGGATTGTACCTGGAAGATTTCCGAACAATTGATATTAGACGTTTGCAACTAGATATTAAAAGAAATCTTCTTTTAAGAGTTGCTCCTCCAATGTTAGAACTACCTGGTTATCTACTAGGTCGTGAATTTGAACTATATCCGAAAGTATTAACCCTTGTAGCAGGATTATCTGAAGATGAATCCAAAATCATACTTTTACATCCTACAAGAAAAGAATACCTATCTATTGATTACTCATCATTAAGTAATATTTGTCAAGCGAATGGTGGTATAAGATGGTTAATGATAAATAGTCCTTCGTTTTCAAAACCAGTTTTTCCATCTTTAGATTTAGGAATAACCCAAGCTTTACAGTTATGGGCATTTCGTAAATTAAATACAACGATGGGAATGAATATATTAAGAGGAGAACAAGCTTTCCAGAAGTGTATAAACGATCTCCATCTTATTAGTAATATTTCAGATGAATTTATTCAGGAACAATACTTCCATCACTTATTAAGTAATATGAATTTTGAGTTTGGAGTTACTTGGGGTAGAGACCTCCTAGTAAATGCATTACAGGAGGCTAATTCCTATATACCTGTTGGACATATTATACAGGATGCTGAAAAACTGGTGGAAGATTGGATGATATGGACAGAAATCATAAACACTAGTAAGGAATGCTATACTACTGTTTCAAAACTAGCAATTGAAAAACTAATTGAAATATCTACTTTAGAAAAAAAAATCGCAGAGTTTTTATTAACTCCACAATAGTTAGTTGAGGTGGTTAAGGAAATGATATTGAGTCAATATCCTCATCGTTTAAGTATCTCCTGCCGTTTAGGTTCTTTAAGAGATGTTCTCGAATATCATGGTTATCCCTTTAGTGAAGCAATGCTATTTGGTTTAGCTAGCGCATTATCATTCGCTTATGTTCGGCCAAACGAAAAATCAGATAATACAGAGTTTATTTTGATTAATGGCTCAATTCATTTCGATTACCATGAGATAAGCTCGTTATTAAGGTTGCGCTATTCCAATTATCTCCCTAAAGATAATATAGAAGCATGGGAATTAGCTCGACAAATTATGGAAGATAGGCAGCCTGTTTTATTAAGTGCTAGTCTACCTATATATTTACCTTACTTAAAATCATCCCAAGTGACTTCGGCAAATCCAACCCAATTAAGTGAGAAACAGCAAAATTTTATTCAACAATCTCAACAAATTTTTTCTAGACTTCGAACTCCTGTTGGTAATCATATTACCCAATTAATAGGGTTTGATGAAGATAAGGATGAAGCATATATTGTAGAAAATAATATATCTATGGTTCAAACAATTCCACTTTCGGTATTAACTGAATCACGTAATCCTGGAATGGATTGTATTAAATCCCCTAATAATGAAATGATGGTATTTTATCCGCCTCAGAAAATGCCTTCTATAAATTTTGCTATTAAAACAGCTATTTTTCGAATGGTTCATTCTTTTTTATATACCAGTTATCCTTCTAGTGGATGGAAAGCAATTAAGAATTTGAAAGAAGATTTGCCATATTGGCCAGACCTTATGCCAAATGAAAAGCTACAAAATTCTCTTTTCATGATGTATTACTTGTCGGAAACCACAGGTGGAGGAGGATTTTACCGGAAACTATATAGTCGTTTCCTTTTTGAGGCATCAAAGATTCTTGAAGATCCGGTATTACTTGAATGTTCTATGGGATATCGAAAAATTGCGAGTATATGGAGAGAATTTACAACTGCTTGTATGAAGGGTGCTTTTCAAGCTGAAGAAACTGTACGTAATCCCGAGATATTCGAATTGTTGAACTTACTAGTTATTCATGAATATGAACTAGCCAGAAAATTAGAGTCTCATATAAATTTGGGACAAGAAAATGATTGGCGTATTTATGAATTAGGAGGAAATAAAATATGATGATTGCCGATTTTCCCCATAGAATAAGCTATACGAGTAGCGCGGGAAACATAAGGGATCTGATGGAATATGAGGGATATAAGTTCACAGAAGCGATGTTATTCGGTTTAAGTAAAGGTTTGTCTTTTGAATATGTTTTGCCAGAGGAGACAAAAAAAGCGGTTGATTTTGCAATGATTTCTGGTGATACACACAACCAATTTGAAGAAATAGCTTCATCACTTCGAATACATTATGCCTCTTGGGTTCCTAGAGATAGTGATACAGGATGGGAACACATAAAAGAGCTTTTAAAAGAAGGTAAACCAGTCTTCTTAGAGGTTATTTTATCTGTTTATTTCAAATACTTGGATAGTTATGTGCCGAATGTAAATACTTCACATAAGGGAACGAATAATTTCGTTTCTACTGGGGATCGTATGTTTTCGCGTCTACAGACCTTAGCTGGTACCCATATAACTATTCTAATTGGGATAGATGAGCAAGAAAATTGTGCCTATCTCATTGAAAATAACCTACCAATTATTCAAAAGGTCCCGCTTGATATTTTAAAGAGTGCATGTAACCCACTAACAGAGGTTACTAAACATCCTAGAAATCGTTACAGTGTGTACTATTTACCTACAAGATTTCCAAGCATTAAGGAAGTAACCCAAAATGCAATATATAGCAATATGCACTCATTCTTATATACAAGAAGAAAATTCTATGGAATTAATGCAATTGAACGTTTAGCTAAACAAATGCCCAATTGGCTTGAACTAATGCCACACGAACAAGTAAGTATAACAATGGGTATGATGTTATATGTTTCAGAAAATGCAAGTGATGGGGGATTCTATAGAAGTCTGTATGCAGAATTTCTTAGTGAGGCTGCTGATATTCTTGGAGAATATAGACTGAAGGAAATATCGGAAGATTACAATAATTTAGGGCTTATGTGGAGAAATATAAATAAAATGTTAGCTAATGGAGTGGGTTTTCCTGAACAAGTCTTAAAAGCAACTGATTTGAATGTTTACATTAATGAAATTGCAGTGGAAGAAAGGAAAATAGCTGAGAGGTTGTTAAGTTTAGCTGAGACTTGGGGGATTGAGAATGAAAGTTTTATCTAATTGGATTAATGAGCATCGTACGGGTTCTCATTGTGCTTCAACAGCGATGCGAACTATTTTTTCAGGATACGGCTATTGTTTTAGCGAAGATTTTTGTTTTGGGTTAGGGAGTGGCCTTGGGTTTACCTATCAAAAATATCAATCAGTAGACTATTACTTCTTTACTGGACGTAATGAGAGTCTAGAAGAAAATGCAGTGGGTATTCTAGGGGGATTTATTGAAACAAAGAGAACAGACGACCCAATAATTGGTTGGCAATGGGCAAAGAATTGGATTGATTTAGGTGTTCCAGTCATTCTTGATTTAGATATGATGTATTTACCTTATATGAAAGATAAATTACGCCTTCAGCAATCCTTCCATTTTGGTTTACATAATGCTATTTTGATTGGATATGATGAAAGAAGAAATATAGCTTTTTTACTAGATTATATGTGGAATGAGGTAATAGAAGTAACATTGAAAGATTTAGAATATGCCCGTAATTCACAAACCTCACCTATTAAACCTGATAACGGTTTAAAAGCAATAATATTGCCAAAAGAAAAGCGGGATCTAAATCAAGTGATAAAAGAAGCTAACCGAACGAACATTTTTAGAATGAAAGAACCTTTTGCATTTAAGATGGGTCTCCCTGGTATAAAACTTTTTGCACGAGAGATAAGAATGTGGAAAACAACATTGACTGAAAAGGAACGACAAACTCATGCTTATATGGCATCGGTCCTGTTTGAAAAGGTTGGAACAGGCGGTGGGAATTTTAGAAGAATGTATGCTCGTTATCTCAGAGAATGTGCAACAATAACAGGGAATACTGAATATCATCAAAGTTACAAAAACTATATGGAGTTATTTAAATACTGGCGTCAGTTAGCAAAGTTATTTGATCTTGGTTCAATAGATGCTAATGCTGGAATATTTGATACAGATCCTCAAATAGAAATATTACTAGATCAGTTGGTTGATTTAGAGTATAAGGCTATGGAACATTTAGAAAACATAGTCATGGAGGAAGGTGGATTATTATGTTGAATATTCAAGAAATTAGAAAAGCGTTGCCTCATAGATACCCATTTTTAATGGTAGATAAAATTATAGAAATTATTCAAAATCAAAGAGTTGTTGGATATAAAAATATTTCAATTAATGAACCATGGACTAAAGGACACTTTCCTGATGAGCCTATATTTCCAGGAGTATTAATATTAGAAACTATGGCTCAAATTGGAGGATTTGCATTTTGGTCGCCTAATTCCACAGATGAACAACTGAGAGGGTACATATCAAGTATGGATAAAATAAAATTTATTCATCCTGTTTATCCTGGAGATAGATTAATAATCGAGGCTACAGTAAGTGCTAAGCTGAATCAGCATGCTCAAGTTATTTGTGTGGCAAAAGTAGATGAAAAAATAGTTGCTAAATCGGTTATTTCATATGTATTTAAATAGGAATAAAGTAAAGAGTATTTTAATGCAAAGAGAACCCATGTTGATGATAGAGTCAATTCAAAAATTGGACTTGAACACTCTTATTGCCATTCCAAATTATGATGAGATATGGGTAAATGATGATAAGGTTTCCATGGTTAGTATTGTATTAGAAGCAATGGGACAGTCGGCAGAGATTTTATGGCGACTTAACGGGTTAAATGGTAAAGCTTATCTTTCGAAGATTGAGAATGTTGAATTTAGTTTTTTTGGATTATTTCCAAGTGATGGAGTGAAAATAAGAGCTGAAATTGTAAGTTCATTTGGTAGTTTTAAAAAAAGTAAAATTGTTTATGAATATAAAGATAAAGCATTATTATCTATTCAAACAATACATTTTTTTAACAAGAGTTAATAATTAATTAGGAGGGAACTTATGGTGCGAGTTGTAGTAACAGGGGCTGGAATATTATCTCGTATAGGAACTGAAATTGGGCAATTTTGGGATAATGTTGTCAAGGGTGAATGTGTTGATGAAAAAAATATAATTCTTGAATTACCTTCATTGGCTAATATGAGAACAGTAAATAGAATGGATAGATTTTCTCGTTTAACTTTACAGGCTACCTTAATGGCGATAAAAAACAGTCAAATGGACTTAACTCAACTGAATGTTGAGAAAATTGGGACTGTTTTTAGTACTGTATATGGATCTTTGCAAAGTAACGAAGCCTTTGCTAGAAAACTATTAACTAGTGGTTCTGATTTCACAAGTCCAACTGTTTTTACAAGAACTGTAGCAAACGCTTGTATTGGTCAAGTATGTATGAATACAGGACTTAAAGGAGTAAGTACCATGTTAATGGGAAGCAGTAGTATTGGATATTCATATGATTTGATTTGTATGAGAAAAGCAAATGCAATTATTGCTGGAGGAGTAGAAGAATATCATGCAGATGTTGCAAAATCATATAAAGAGCTTGGATATACAACTGAAGATGACTTTAATAAAACAACTATATGTAGACCTTTAGACTTGAATCGTGACGGTATTTCAATTCGTGAAGGAGCTGGAGTTGTTATTGTTGAAGAGCTTGATCATGCGGAAAAACGTGATGCACCAATTCTATGTGAAATAAAAGGATATGGAGGTGCTTTTTCAGAGGTAAGCCCGGAGAGGGCGTTAGCACCAATGGATAGTAAGCCGTTTGAAAATTCAATGCTTTCAGCTTTATTAGATGCAGACTTAGAGCCAAAAGATATCGATGCTGTTATTTTTTCAGCGAGCGGTTCACGTTATGGAGATTTGGCTGAAGCTTTAGCTTTTCATAATGTGTTTGGTAAATACGCAAAGGATATTCCTATTACATCTGGAAAAGGTATTATTGGAGAGACAATAGGTGCTTCAGCTTCTATTGGATTCATAATAGGTGCTCTCAGTTTAAATCATCAATTATTACCAAAAACAGCTGGGTACTCTAAACCAGATAGTGAAATTCAATTAAATGTAGTAACAGAATCAAAAAAAATGTCTATTGAAAATATTTTAATAAATAGTTTTGATGTTGGAGGGAATCTTTCAAGTATTATTTTATCGAAAATGGTCAAGTGAAAATTAATTAGAAATGAGGTAGGACATGAGGTTAAAAGGGAAGGTAGCAATTATTACCGGTGGATCAAGAGGGATTGGTCAAGCAATTGTAAAAAAGCTCGCTGAAGAAGGCGCAGAGATTGCTTTCACTTATAACTCTGATAAAGAAGCTGCAGAGAAAACGACTAAAGAATTTTTACAAAATGGAATTAATATAAAAGCGTATCAATTAGATATAAAAAGTTTATCGCAAATAAAGTCTTTTATAAAATCTGTATTAGATGATTTTGGTAGGATTGATATTTTAGTGAATAATGCAGGTGTGACAAGAGATAGTTATCTAATGATGATGGGGGAAGACGCTTGGAATGATGTAATTGACACAAACTTAACTGGACTATTTTACATAACTAAACAGGTGTTGCCCACAATGATTAGACAAAAAAATGGGTCTGTTATCAATATAACTTCAGTAGGTGGCCTTATTGGAGTTGCTGGTCAAACAAATTATTCCGCTGCAAAGGCAGGTATCATTGGTTTAACCCATTCGTTAGCAAAAGAAATATCTGCTAAGAAGATTCGTGTAAATGCAGTTGCACCAGGGTATGTTGAAACAGATATGTTAAATAAGTTAACAGATGAATTAAAAGAAAAATATAAAGAAACTATCCCCGTAAAGCGATTTGGAAGGCCAGAGGAAATTGCTAATGTGGTTGCTTTTCTCGCCTCAGATGATGCTAGTTATATTGTCGGACAAACAATTGTGGTTGACGGAGGCTTATTGAGTTAGAGGTATATTTAGTTAAATGTAGGGCGGGATTATATGTTTACATTAAAAGGACATACAACTTTTATTACGGGAGCTTATGGAGGATTAGGAGCTGCCTGTGCCAAGTTATTTGCTCAACAAGGATCAAATTTGATCTTATTTGATAAGAATGAAAATATCGTTAATTTAGCTGAGGAAATTGGTACAAATGCTATTGCCTTTGTGGGTGATGTAACGAGTGAAATAGATTTAGAAAAAGCCATTTCTTTAGGAGTAACTCAATTCGGTAGTATTGAAAATATGATATGTTGTTCGGGAATTGTACGAGCAGGTGCTGTAACTGATACGAAGATATCTGATTGGCAAAATGTTTTTGATGTAAATGTTCTGGGAGTATACCTTAGCTGCAAGGAAGTACTACCTATTATGGAAGCTCAAGAATATGGAAGAATAGTTACAATTTCATCGCATTTTGGACTTGTAGGTGCTCCGCGTTTAGCTGCATATAATGCTTCCAAAGGTGCGGTAATTCAATTGACTAAATCTATAGCTTTAGATTATGGAAGAAAAAATATACGTGCTAATTGTTTATGCCCTGGAATGATGAAATCAGATATGTTTAAAAACATATTAAAACAAGTAGGGAATGCTAGAGATTGGGTCGATTTAATGAGGGGATTACCAACTGGGGAATTAGAGCCTGAAGATATAGCAAAATCTGCACTTTTTTTAGTATCCTCTGCAAGTAATACAATGAATGGGTCAGTATTAGTGGCAGATGGCGGCTATACTGCAAGATAAAGGAGGCGATTCTTACTGATGAAATATTCGTATATTGATGCTTCACGAGTATGGCATTGTTGGAATCAAATGGATGTGTATTTGAAACAAATGTATACTCTTATTGAAAAATCAGAAGGAAATATTCTTACGGATCAAGAGGGAAAAAACTATTTAGACGCTAATTCATCTTTATGGAATGTAAATATTGGTCATGGGCATCCTAAAGTAATTAATGCAATAAATAAGCAGTTTCAACAGTTGGATAATACTTCTTTATTTTTGACGACAAACGGACCAGCAATAGAATTGTCTAAAAAACTGTCTGAATTGACTGGAAATCGATATCCTCATGTTTTTTATACTAATAGTGGTTCAGAATCAACAGATACTGCGATGAAGATGGTTAGACAGTATTTTTATAACAAAGGAAAATCAAAAAAATGCAAGTTTATTAGTTTAAAAAATGCATATCATGGGAGTACATTTGGTGCGATTAGTGTTTGTGGAATAGATTATGATAAAAGACCATTTGGGGACTTAATTCCAGGTTGTATTCAAACAACATCCCCCGATCTGTTTCAGAAACCTGCAAATATATCTGAAACAGAATGGATTGTTTCTTGTGTTAAAGATTTTGAAACATTGATATTAAAAGAAGGTGCCGATACAATAGCTGCATTTATATCTGAACCAATACAGGCTTCTGAAGGCATTGGAATAATTCCTGATTTATATTGGCAGGAAATTAGGAAACTTTGTGATCAATATGAAATTATCTGGATAAGTGATGAAATTGCAACTGGCTTTGGGAGAACTGGTAAAATGTTTGCTGCTGAGCATTCGGGAATCTGGCCTGACATTATGTTACTCGCTAAAGGTATAACTAGTGGTTATTTTCCTTTGGGAGCAGTTATGGTTAAATCTGAAATATTTGAGTGTTTTTTAGGGAAGGTTGATTCTGGGAAAGAATTTGTGCACGGATTTACTACGAGTGGACATCCAGTCGCATGTGCAGCAGCAATTGCTAATATTCAAGTTATAGAAGAGGAAAAGTTAATCCAGAATGCAGCAGAAATAGGCGAATATTTACTTTCACGATTATTAGAATTTAAAGATAAAGAAGGAATAATTGATATACAAGGTAAGGGACTTATGTTAGGAGTTCAATTGTCAGACCAATTAGGCTCTGGCCCCATAACAAATCAATGGCCAATCTCAATGCTATTTACCAACCTATTATCTAAAAGAGGGATACTTGTACATGCGGCAGGAACCAATGCTGTTGTTTTAGCTCCTACACTAACATTTACTAAAAAAAATTGCGATGATTTTATTAAAGAGTTTAATTATGTTCTAGAACTTTTGCAAAAAATTAAGACGATGAAAGTGTTAAATTCATGAGTATAAAGGGTCCGGATATTATTATTATTGGAGCAGGCATAGCAGGGTTGGCAACGGGAGCAAATTTAGCTAGTGAAGGTTTATGTGTATGGATCATAGAGCAGAGTGATACTGTAGGAGGATACGCAGGTGGATTTGAGCGTGGAGGTTATCATTTTGATATAGGCGCACACCATATTGGGGGATTCAAGTCAGATGATGTTATAGATCGATTGTTGCGTAAACTTAAGGTTCGAGAGAAGATAGAAGTTATATCCAGCGAACCGATACTAGGGATTTATGGAGAAGATAAGATTAATATCCCTTTTTCTTTAAATGAAATGGAAGATGTGTTACTTGATTATTTTCCTAGGGAATCTATGGGGATTAAGGTAGTAATGGATGATTTAAAGTCATTTAGTACTGCATTAATAAGAAACGATCAAAACAAAATTGTTAATTTCTTTAGAATGTGGAGTGGAAAATCCTTTGCAGAGTATATTCTTTCAAAAATCCCTAATAAAAAAGTATTAGGAATTTTATCTGCACTTGGTCCAGGTTACGGTGGAATATCTGCAAATGGTTCTGCCTTCACAATGGCAAGTTTACTGGCCTCTTATAATGAAGGTGCCTATTATGTAAAAGGTGGAACTTATAAGTTACCGAAACTTCTGATTGAAACGATTGAAGAACACGGAGGACGGCTATTAAAAAATACTAAAGTGGAAAAAATAATAACAGAAAATTCACAAATAGTAGGGGTTAAAGTTAGGGATAGAGAAAATAAATTAGAAATAATAAAAGGGAAATATGTAGTTTCTGCAATTTCCATAAAGCAAACATATAGAATGCTAAATCAAAATGATGTTAATATTCGATTTGGCCAAAGATTAGAACAATTAGCTACTGGCCCTTCTGCTCTGAGGTTATATGTAACTCTAGCACCTACTTATAGTCCTGAAGTCAGCGATAAAAGTTATTTTCCAAGTTGGAATGCACAAAACTGGGATAAAGATTTATGTTATCGTTCAGATATTCATCAGGGTAAAATCGTTCCTATCACATTAACATGTTTTCCTACTAAAATAGATTCCACTTTATCACCTAATAATGGACATATAATGTTAATGACAATTCTAACTAGAGAAGGTTTTTATGATAATGACGAAACAGAAATATGTAGATTAAAAGAAATTGCAGAATTCATTTCACCTGGAGTAGTATCACATATTAAAAGTATAGAGTTGGCAACTCCAAAAACTTTTGAAAAGTATACATTAAATGATGAGGGTTCAGTTTTCGGATGGGACCGTACACCAATCCAAAGTTTACGTACAAATGCACTTGTAGCTGGTATTGGCATAAAAGGTCTGTTTATTACCGGACAGTGGGGACCTAATTTTGGGGTATACGGTGGATTCTTAGAGGCAGAAAACTTATCACAAAAAATAGTAAGTGAATATAAAGAGGTGAAGTAATATGACTGACATTCTGGAAATAAAGAATCTTACTAAATCTTTTACCAATGTAAATATAATTAGTGATCTCACCCTCAATATTAAAAGAGGAGAAGTGTATGGCTTAATCGGGCCAAATGGTGCAGGGAAAACTACTTTAATCAGTATAATTTGTGGATTGATAAAACCTACAAAAGGTTCAATCACTTTTGATGGTGAAAATATCCTTGGAGATAATGCAAAATTAAAAAAGCTTTTAGGAATAGTTCCTCAAGATATTGCTCTTTATTCAGCGTTAAGTGCCAAGGATAATTTGCTTTTTTGGGGAAGAATGTATAATTTAAGCGGAGAGGAATTAAAGGAAAGAGTAGCTGAATGTTTAAAATTAGTGGGCTTAGATGATAGAGCTAATGAAAAAATTAGTACTTTTTCTGGCGGTATGAAAAGAAGAATAAATATTGCAGCAGCTATTTTACATGAACCTGAACTACTTATTATGGACGAACCTACAGTTGGTATTGACCCGCAGTCAAGAAACCATATTTTAGAGACTATTAAGCAATTAAATAGTAACGGTATGACAGTTATATACACGTCTCATTATATGGAGGAAGTTGAATATTTATGTGATCGAATTGGCATAATAGATCATGGAAAATTAATTGTGCAGGGAACCATTAAAGAGGTTATTCTTCAAATTGGGAATGAGTCAAAAGTCTTTTTTTCACTTCAGAATTATAATGAAGGTTTATTAGGAGGTATAACTCAGACCGTACCTGGAATAGTTGAAATTGAATCGAATAAATTGATGATTAGCACTGAGAATGTTCATCAAACTTTAATAGAAATATTAGAGGCTGTTAGAAATCTGGAAGAAAGTCTTGCAACAATTGATATTCTTTATCCAAATCTAGAAACTTGCTTCCTCCAAATAACTGGGAAATCCCTTAGGGATTAATTGGGGGGAACTTAATGAAAATATTTTGGATAGCAATAAAAGATTTAAAATTAACTTTTTTTGATTGGAAGGCATTATTAATTTTAATTATTACACCATTGGTATTGATTTTAATATTAGGTAATGCTTTAGCAGGTACTTTTGAAGATAACTCTACTATAGAAAAATTTACTGTAGCAGTTGTACACGACCCAAATCAACAAAATGAAAAATTATTAAAACAAGTCAAGGAAAATGCTGAAAAATTTATTCATATCGAAGAAATGAATAAACAAGAAGCTAAAGCCGAAGTGGAAAGTGGAGAAATTCCAGTAATGGTATTAATCCCTGAACAAATTACAAAATCGAATCCTATCTTTGTACAGCATAATGTAAAATCAGAACTTCAAGGTAAAATTACTGAACAGGTATTCAATCAAGTACTTCAGGGTGCGAATCTCATAGAAGAAGCTTATAAAATCGCATCAGAAAATTCCGATATTGATTTACAACCTGTAAATTTCCAACAAAACGGATTTGATGAAAAAAATCGAGATATTTCAGAGATTTTATTTAAAAAGAATAGTAGTTTTGAAGATAGAAAGACAGTTTCTTCATTTCAATATTATGCAGCTGGAATAAGTGTCATGTTTATTTTGCTGACTGGTATGTCTGGCCTTAGCTCAATAATTGAAGAACAGAAATTAGGAACGTATTCTAGGATAAGAACGGCCACTTTAAGTTTACCGTCATATTTAACTGGAAAGTGGTTAAGTACAACAGTTACTTGTTTACTTCAATTCATCATTTTATATTTAGGGACTTCCTATATTTTTGATATAACTTGGGGGGACCATATTGAAGGTTTATTTCTTTTAATAATTGCCTATATATTTGGAATTGGAGGCATTGTTATCTTCCTAACAACTTTTATTACAACACAGACAATGGTAAACATTTTTCGTGGAGTAGGTGTACAAATTATGGTCTTACTGGGGGGGAGCATGATACCTGTTCAATCCTTTCCAGAGAAATTACAATACGCTGCTTATATCACGCCTAACTATTGGGCCTTAAACGGAATTTTAGATTTAATGGGAGGTAAGAATAGCAGTGATATAGTTTTCGAGATAATTATTCTACTATGTATAGGTCTTCTTACATTTAGCATAGGCTATATTAGACTTTCGAAAAGGGAGGGAGAGAATCTTGGGTAAAGTATGGTATGTTGCAAGACAACAATTTAAATTAATTTTAGGAAAGCGTGGTTCTTTACTTTTGATGTTTATAATGCCCATTGCTTTCTCCTTTATTTTTGGATTTTTAAATGGGACTTATGGAGATGAGAAGAATTCCTCTTTATCAATGATACTTGTAGATTTAGATAAAACGACAATATCTAAAGAATATCAAAAATTGCTAGAAAATAATCATTCTGTTGTCTGGCTTAATAAGAACGAAACAGAAGCGAAAAAATTAATGGATAAAGATAATACTAAAGGTGTCTTAATAATTCCTGAAGGCTTTCAAAAAGGAATAATAAATGGAGATGAAAAGGAACAATTAATTTTAACCTTGAAACAAGAATCTCCTGAAATAAAGAATGATATTATAGCATCATATCAACAACTTAGGACCATTTATGAAATAGAACAAAACTTTAGTAACCATGAATCGGTAAATAATTTATCGAAAGTTGTTGAAAATATAAATTCTAATCGGTCTATTGTAAAAAGAGACATTTTAGGGGATGGATTGATCGTTGAAAAACAAAAAGCAATTAATCGAAACTCATTAGGGTTTGCAATTATGTTTTTAATGTTCACACTTATGTCTTCGTCAGCAGTTTTACTTGATGAACGTACAGAGGGTACTTTAGGAAGGTTGATGACTACTCCTACTTCGAAAATTACCATTTTTATTGGATATATATTAGCTTTCTTTATGATTGGATGGTTTCAGTTTGGTATTTTAATGTTGGTAAGCGCCTTTATATTTGGAGTTACATGGGGGAATGTTTGGGGAGCTATTATATTCGCCTCATTGTTAATCATTACTTTTATTGGATTAGGATTAATGATTGGTGGCTTTGTAAAAACTGTAAAGCAACAACAGGCAATAGGTAGTTTAATTATTATTTCAACTTCGATGTTAGGTGGGGTATATTGGCCAATTGATATTGTAGGAGATGTTTTTAAAAAAATATCATTATTTATGCCGCAAACATGGGCTTTAAGCGGTTTCCAAGATTTGATGGTAAGTAATTCTGGTATTTCTGAGATAACTTTACAAGTCGTTATCATATTGGGGTTTGCAGTGGTATTTTTGGGGGTAGGATTAAGGAGATTTAAATTTTAAGTAAGAAAAGTATGGGAAGTGCAAAATGATAATTGGCATTGGTTTTGATTTAATCGATTTGGATAGAATTAAAAATTTATTAGAAAGAAATAATTCAGATTTGAAAAAATTATTTTTCACAGATAATGAAGGAAAACAATTTGAAAAATTAAAGAACGAAAAACGTAAAATAGAATGGGTTGCTGGTAGAATTGCTGCTAAAGAATCATTTGCGAAAGCTGTTGGGACAGGATTTGCAAAAAATGTAGGGTTTCAAGATATAGAAATTATTTCTAATTCTTTAGGCAAACCTGAGGTAAAGTACCTAAAATCAATAGAGATGATTTTTCCTGAATACCAACAGGTTGACTTTCTACTTACAATAACTCATTCACAACAATCGGCTGGTGCGGTTGTAGTCATACAAGGATTACCATTTTCAAAATTTTTTTGAGAGGTTTAGATTGGCTATAGTTTTTTTGGAAAAATACAATCATTTCAAAAATTGTGTTTGAAATTTGGAAGGTGGATAAAATGTATTTAATAAATGGTTTAAGTAAATCTTACAAAAACGGTGAAATAATTAACCAAGTATTAAAAGGAATTGATTTAAAGATTGATACAGGCGAATTTGTAACAATTCTAGGCCCTTCTGGTTCAGGAAAGTCCACATTTCTAAATATTTTAGGGGGTCTTGACCTAGATTTTCAAGGAAAAGTCGAATTCTTTGGAAAAGATTTTAACAAATCTAATGAAAAAAAAATGGTGAAATTTAGACGAGAAAACGTCTCGTTTATTTTCCAGGAGTATCATTTATTGCCGACGCTTACGGTTTACGAGAATGTAAAGGTTGGGCAATACCTTAGTCCCTCCAAAAGTTCTATTGATGAAATTTTAGGAAAAGTAGGTTTATTAGAGCATAAAGATAAATATCCAAGCCAACTTTCTGGAGGACAAAAACAACGTGTAGCCATTGCACGTGCAATAATAAAAAATCCTAAAGTAATTTTTTGTGATGAACCAACAGGTGCACTTGATAGTTCTACAGCTAAAATGATTATGAATTTACTAGTAAAAATGAATAGAGAAAATAATATTACTTTAATCTTAATTACACATAATGTAGAGTTGGCGAATTTATCCAACAAGATCATTAATATGGTTGATGGAGAAATTGATTCTATAAAAATTGTTGAAAATCCATTAACTATTGAAAAGATAGTGTGGTGATTAAATGTTAAATAAACATTCAATAAAATATTTGTTTAAGTATAATAAATTCCTGTTTATTTCCATTAATTTTATGATTTTGATCACAAGTTTAATCGCTTTTTCATTGTTTGTTACAAATGATAATCTGGATACAGTTAATGAAAAGTATCAAATGTTGAAACAAGAAGATTTTAATTTTTTACCTAAATTGAATAAGGATGATATCAATAATTTAGTTTCAACATACGAAATTAGCCCTAAAGAATTTGAAGAGAAAGACTTCAATCAGATCCTTTTAGAGCACAATATTTTATATAGTGATGTTTATCATGAAAGAATAGATGAGTTACAAAAAAAATATGGATTTAAAAGTGAATTACAACAATCTAAATTTTTTGAATCAAACGGAAAAAACTATAGAGTTATTAAAAATAATGAAATAATTAATAAATTCCTTTTTTTAGAAGGTGAGATGGCTGTAAAGGATAACGAAGTAGTTATTGATGTAAATACAGCTAAAAAAAGAGATTTAAGTATAGGAAGCTCTTTTAATATTGAAGAAAAAGAATATAAAGTGTCCGGTATTGCGAGTTTTCCAGGTTTAATTAATCCTAATATGAGTATTTCAGGTTATAAAATTTATAAACCAGAAACATCTGTCATTATTTCTTTAAATGACGAGCAATATAATTTATTCGATGCACCAGAAAAATCTTATTATGCTGGAATATGGACAAATAGTCCTCGAGAAATTCCTAGCTCAGAGATTGAATATAAAATAGACAAGAAGAATAATACCGAGATTAATACACTAGATTTAAAAATATCGATGAATAAAATAATTATTGGTGTCACTGTAACAATGTTATTATCTATTGTTGGCATAATGTTAGCGATGGTTATAATAAAAATGATTCAAGATAACTTAAAAATTTATGGTGTATTGAAGGCAGTCGGATATAAAAATTTAGAGATAGTTTTAAGTTTTTCTCCAATCTCCTTTTTATTGGTTATTCCTGTTTCTTTAGGCATTCTAATAACTAACTTTATTAATAATAAAATATTTGGTGTAATGAATAGTGATTTATTAGCCCCATACCTTAATAAAAAAATTGATTTATTTTTAAGTTTTTCTGTTATGGCAATTTTTTTTATAGGTGTTTTAGTTTTCTCATTTTCAATTATTTTCTTGTTACTGAGAAAGAACTCAATTCAACTTATTCATGAGACTAGTCAAGTAAAAAATAACCTAATTAAAAGAATTTTATTGAAGTTATTTGCTAGAAAGAAATTTTTAAGTGATTTACGTAACAAATTTATTTTTAGAAATTTATTTGTTTTTTGTATAGTAATTTTTTCTGGGTTTGCATTAGGTGTTCAAGTTCTAATGAGTATGGGAATGGCAAGCTTTCCAGACCAAATGGCTAATGCATTAGAAAAACAATATACGTATGAATACAATTCAATATTAAATAATAATATTGATATTTCTAATATAGAAGATGCGCAAGGATATTTTATAAGAAATATGAAGATAGACGCCAAAAATAAAATAAGTGATGATATAACTTTGATCGCCCTTGAAAGCGATAAAAAGAATCAATATATTCATTTCTATGATTACGAAACAAATAGTGGTATAAACAATAAACTTCAACAAGGGGTAATTATTAACAAGTGGTTCGCAAATAAATATAATCTTGAAGTTGGCGACAAGATAAAAATTTATGACAACAAAAAAAATATAAGTATTAAAATAGCAGGAGTTAATTTAGATTTACAAGGAAATGAGATGTACACTTCTAAAAAATATTATGAAAATGTATTTTCTGAAAAGTTAGATTTTTATAGTGGTTTTTATAGTATAGAAAAACCAATTATAAACAAAGAAAATATTATTCAAACATTTGTACAAAAAGAACAAAAAGAAGCAGTAAAACTTCATTTTGAAAATTATAAAATTATATCAGGTGCTATGTTATCTTTAGGATTAATACTTGGTGGAATATTATTATGCATTTCCATATACATTGCAATAAAAACAGGGGAAAAAAATATTCTTTTACTTAAGTCAATGGGATATAAAAATACTGAAATTAATCGTGTTTCAATTATCGGTTATATATATCCTTTAATAATAGGTATTGCGATATCGATACCTTATTTCTTACTTTTGGGTAAATTGCTTTTTGGTGAACTTTCAAAATCAGCAACTTTCTATTTACCAATGCAAGTATCATTTATAAATATTTTATTAGTTACTAGTTTTTCATTATTGTTCTTTATACTAATTTCGATTTTTTATATGTTAAAAGTAAAAAAGTCAACTTCTTTTCAGAAACTGTTAGCTGAAAAATGGTGACGTATTATAGTTGCATTTAAGAAACTTGCATTAATGAAAGGATGTTGACCTCCTTTCATTAATGGATTAGTCGATGAACTATTGCGATGTGTACTGTGGGTATCCTTTAGATAAATAAAGGATGTCTCAGTACACAATTATTTTGCTGTTTAATATTTAAAGTACGGGTTGTAAATCATTTTGATAGTTAGTTTCAAATTATTATAAATCTGACACCTCCTCTTTTATAAACATACTAGTTTCTTGCTTTTTTATATATTAAAGCTAATTCAACCTCCGTAACGGTAAACGCCATTTCTTCATATATGAAAGTATTCTTAGTACAGTGATCACACCAAATAATACAAATAAAAAGATATCCCCTGAAAATAGTTGAAGTCCGATGATAAGCCCGGCTAGCGCTGCCCAAACACCATAGATTTCATCACGAAGAACTAACGGTTTACGTCTAGCTAATAAATCGCGAACAATTCCACCACCTGACCCTGTTAAGACAGCAGCTACAATAACGGCACTAATAGGCATGTCGAGCTTCACAGCATAAAGGGCACCTTGAATCGCAAATGCCGATAATCCAATAGCATCAGTGAAGTTGCCCCAACGATGCCAATGCTGAATGAGTCGATGTGGAAATAAGAAAAAAATTGTGATGGCTGCAATGGCAATTTGGAACATCATATCCTGACCCCAAAGCGTTGTTACAGGTAAACCTATGAGTAGATTTCGTATAGCTCCACCGCCGAAAGCAGTTACGATACCGAGTATATAAACACCGAATAAATCGTATTCTTCCTCCATTGCAATTATTGCCCCGGAAATAGCAAAGGCAATTGTTCCAATGATACTAAAAACCTCCCAAGCCAACCCTTTCACCCCTTAAGTGAATAAATCATTTCATGTAGTTTTAAATTAGATTCCATACTAGGAATCATTAAAGTCTCCTTTTTTGTATCTAAGAGTATTTACAAAGGAAATCATCGACTTATGATTTAGAATTATCAGATATTAAATGTCAAGAGTATTGATCAGGAAAAAATAGGTTTATTATTGAGCGATAAAGGATTTTTTTGTTTCTATTTTGCTATTATATTCCCATTTTAACTGATTGTAGCGTAGGGCTACTCGACTCCCGCGGGAAAGCGAGGCAGACGAGACCCTGCACGGAGCGCAGCGGAGGAAGCGGCTCGACGCTCGCCCGCAGGAAAGCGAGTAGCCCGTAGCGGAAATCAGCCTCTTTGAATTAATTCGGATGTATAAAAATGGTTAATCAACATACCTAATTAAATATCTTATTATAGCAGAAAAAATAGATGTAGTTTGTAATTTAGCTTAGCGCCAAAATGCAATTAGAAACACAAGCAAATTTTGCAGGCAAGCTCACAAATTGTTAAGATAGGATTTGAACAAATGTGAAATGGAGAAGAACATAATGACTTTTACAACGAATTTATCAGAAGAAACACTAGCATTAGCTGCTAAAATAGAAGAAAAGGTACGCCCTTTTCATGCAAAGGTAGAAGACATGGCGTTCTTCAATCAACAAAAAGTGCTTGCTGCATTCCGAAAGCATCAAGTAAGTGATTATCATCTGCACCCGTCTAATGGTTATGGCTATGATGATGAGGGGCGTGACAATCTAGAACGAGTTTATGCAGAGGTCTTTGGAGCGGAGGCTGCCATTGTACGTCCCCAAATTATTTCTGGTACACATGCAATCACACTTAGCTTATTCGGAGTGCTACGTCCTGGTGATGAATTACTTTATATTTCGGGGCAGCCGTATGATACATTGCAATCAATAGTCGATGGTGGCGATAAGGATACTGGCTCGTTAAAAGATTATAAAATCGGTTATAGCCATGTGGATTTAATCGATAATCAAGAGATCGATTGGGAAGGTGTTGCAGCTGCAATTACAGCAAACACAAAAATGATTGCTATCCAACGTTCGAAGGGCTATGCAACGCGCCCATCCTTTACCATTTCGCAAATTGCAGAAATGTGTGCAAAGATCCGTGGATTAGCACCGAATGCAGTTATTTTCGTCGATAATTGCTACGGAGAATTTGTTGAGGCACAGGAACCAACAGAGGTTGGGGCTGATTTAATAGCAGGCTCGCTCATTAAAAATCCTGGTGGAGGCTTAGCGAAAATTGGTGGTTATATTGCGGGTCGTGCAGATTTAGTAGAGAAATGTGCTTATCGTATGACATCACCAGGTATTGGTGCTGAAGCAGGAGCAACATTAAATACGCTTGGTGATTTCTATCAAGGATTTTTCCTTGCTCCACATGTTGTATCTCAAGCATTAAAAGGTGCCATTTTTACTGCTGCTATGTTGGGGGAAATAGGCATGAATACATCACCAAGGTATGATGCTAATCGTACGGATTTAATTCAATCGGTTTCTTTCCAAACGGCGGAACAAATGATTGCTTTTTGTCGTGAAATTCAAGCGAACTCACCAATCAATGCGCATTATGCACCTGAGCCAGCGTATATGCCTGGCTATGAAGATGATGTCATCATGGCAGCTGGAACTTTCATTCAAGGTTCAAGCATTGAGCTTACAGCAGACGGTCCTATTCGTCCGCCATTTACAGCATTTATTCAAGGTGGGTTAACATACGAGCACGTAAAATTTGCTATTTGTAGTGCTGTTCAAAAAATCCAAAAATAGGTAACGAAAAACTATTCAAAACTTCCATTTTGAATATAGTTTTCTATTTATGGACGAAAAGTTGAAGATACGTATCCTATTTATATAAGTTGATTGGTGTGGAGACTTGACAACTCCTTGGGGATTAGCAGCTCATCGGACGCCCCGGGGAAAGCGCCAAGCCGGAACGGAAATCAACCCCACGTTAGGATATTAAGTTTAGTTTTTTACAATTTTTCATCATTTCAAAAAAATATTTTAATGCATGTTAGGAAACCTTACATGAACGGTTGACAGTGTAAATTTTTCATTATATTATTAGCAGGTATTGGAGGGGACTTAAATGAGTCGTGAAATTAGACGAACTATGCCGTTATTATCTATGAATATCGTAATGCAATTGACAGAGCTTTCGGCACGTCAGATTCGTTATTATGAAGAACACCATTTAATTGAGCCGCACCGAACAGAAGGCAACCGTCGAATGTTTTCATTAAATGACGTCGATACACTGCTGGAAATTAAAGATTATTTGGATCAGGGTATGAACATGGCGAAAATTAAAAAGCTGTTCGCTAAAAAGAATGAACCTGTTTCAACAGATGAACGTGATTTAAGTGACTCAGAATTACGTCACATCATGCGTGAAGAAGTGCGTCAAGCGCAACGCATGCAAAAATCATCCATCCGACGTGGGGATTTATCCCGATTCTATTAATAAAAGGCAACATCATTCATTTCTTTATTAATAGAGTAGGGTAATGATAAAAAAGCTAGACAATTTATAGGAGTGTGGAAATCTGTGGGTAAATACACAAAAGAGGACATTAAACGTCTAATCGAGGAAAAAAACGTAAGCTTTATACGTCTACAATTTACGGATATTCTTGGCACAATCAAAAATGTTGAGATTCCTGTAAGCCAACTAGATAAAGCTCTAGAAAACAAAATGATGTTTGATGGCTCATCTATTGAGGGCTTCGTACGTATCGAAGAATCAGATATGTATTTATATCCTGACTTGGATACTTTCGTAGTGTTCCCTTGGACTTCTGAAAAAGGAAAAGTAGCACGTTTCATCTGTGATGTATACACTGCTAAAGGCGAGCCATTTGCTGGTGACCCACGAAACAACTTAAAACGTATCCTTAAGAAAATGGAAGAAATGGGCTTTACAAGCTTCAATTTAGGGCCTGAGCCAGAATTCTTCTTATTTAAATTAGATGCAAAAGGTGAACCGACATTAGAAGTAAATGACCACGGTGGTTACTTCGACTTAGCACCAACTGATCTTGGCGAAAACTGCCGTCGTGATATCGTATTAGAGCTAGAAGAAATGGGCTTCGAAATTGAAGCATCTCACCATGAGGTAGCTCCTGGACAACACGAAATTGACTTTAAATATGCAAATGCAATTACAGCTTGTGACAATATCCAAACGTTTAAATTAGTTGTTAAAACAATTGCTCGTAAACACGGTCTACATGCTACATTTATGCCAAAACCATTATTCGGTGAAGCTGGCTCTGGCATGCACTTCAATGTTTCGTTATTTAAAGGTAAAGAGAATGCATTCTACGATGAATCTACTGAAATAGGTCTTTCTGAAACAGCAATGCAATTCATGGCAGGTGTCCTTGCTCACGTTCAAGGCTTCACAGCTGTGACAAACCCAACAGTTAACTCTTATAAACGTCTTGTACCGGGTTATGAAGCGCCATGTTATGTAGCATGGTCAGCTCAAAATCGTTCACCACTTATCCGTATCCCATCAGCACGTGGTCTTTCAACTCGTGTAGAAGTACGCTCTGTGGACCCATCTGCTAATCCGTATTTAGCGATGGCTGTTATTTTAGAAGCTGGTCTTGAAGGGATCCGTCGAAACTTAACACCACCAGCTGCTATTAATCGAAACATCTACGTGATGTCTGATGAAGAGCGTAAAGCGAATGGTATCGCAAACTTACCACCAGCACTTGATGATGCTTTAGCATTACTTGCTAAAGATGAAGTAGCTCAAGCAGCTTTAGGTGAGCATATTTATGCAAACTTTAAAGAAGCAAAAGAAATCGAGTTCGACATGTATCGTACAACAGTACACCAATGGGAACGCGATCAATATTTAAAAATGTATTAAAAATATTAACCGAGTACCTAGTAAAGGTGCTCGGTTTTTCTTATGAAATGAGCGTAAATAGTAAATGATAGAAATAGGCATTTTCATAAGAGAGTGCTATTGAAAAATATGCGATGAGGTATTTTTAACCTCATCGCATATTTATTAATAGCCCATATGATGATGACCCATATGATGATGGTCCATGTGATGGTGATGATGTCCCATATGGTGGTGGTGATGATGCGGCATATGGCAAGGTTCAGGTGGCATTTCACAAAGTGTATGAGTTTCGCAACATTCATTCACTACAGACTCAGTGCATGGGAAATGATACTGATGATCAATCATATGTTTATTAACTGTTGTTACATGTGCTGGCTGTATATGTGGTACAACTGTATGGATGTAGTTAGTGCGTACAAATTCCTCTGGTGGACAACAATGTGGTGGCTCAAATTGAGTTGGACATGTAATCGGTGGACAACAATGTGGACCTTTTGCATGATGATGGTGATGCATATGATGCATATGTTGCATATGTTGCATATGATGCATACGTCTATCCATGGTAAAACCTCCTGTTTTGATAAGTTGTGGTTCATAATTAACATATGAGATGAAAGACAATATGGTCTATTTGTATGCCTATTAAGGGCTGGTTAAATCTCTTAGGTAATTAAAATAGGTATGATTAATGGAGAGTTTCGCCAAATTTCAACTTCTTTTAGACTTCAGCTACTGTAAAATTGAGCTTTGTTGAAAAGTAATAGTGCAAAGAAGAAATGCAGATATTATTAGCAGAGAATAATAATAATATTAAAATTTAGATTGAATAAAAATGCATTTTGTTGTAGAATTAACCGATGTATTGTAGGTTTACGATATTTTTTAAGTTCATAAAAATGAATGATAGTGATTATTCTATAAGACTTAATGCATAAAAATTTTGCATTGCGGATGTTAATTATAAAAAGTAGTGTTTGGGCATTCCTTTATTACTTTTTAAAGGAATGTTTTTTTATTTTATCCTTCATGAACTGCTCGTAAATGCCAGATTGATGAATGAAACATTTATACAGATATACATTTCTTGGTGGTTTCACAGTACCTAACAAGCTTGATGTATAAAACTTCGAAAAAACCTAAAGAAATGAGGCTTTAAATGATGAAAAAATATCCTACTTCTACATACTTTTTCTTCATAATTCCGTCTCTTATTGGTGTCCTATTATTTATGACACCAATTTTAACGGAAGATGGATGGAAAGTTCCAATTGCTATTTTAGCAAATTTACTAGCTGGTTTTGTTGCTCCGGTTATTAGTTATTTTACTATAATTATGTTTGCGATTTCGGCAATTGGATCACTCATTGCCAAATTAATTCCTCGAAATAATACAAAAGAGCCTAGTATATTATATACATTATTTTATGTAAATTGGTTTTGGACAATTATAAGAGTTATCGGCTTAGTATTTGCCTCAATGGTTGTCTTTGATTTTGGACCATCGGCGATTAATAATGAAAATACTGGTGGATTATTAATGAACCCAGACGATGGTTTAGTAACATTTTTATTTACGATTTTCTTATTTGCAGGTCTACTACTACCATTTTTAACAAATTTCGGTTTGCTTGAATTTTTCGGAACGATGATGGTAAAAATCATGCGTCCTCTCTTTAAAAGCCCAGGTCGTTCATCGGTTGATGCACTTACTTCGTGGGTTGGTGATGGAACAATTGGTGTTCTGATGACGAGTAAGCAATATGAAATGGGGAACTATACGAAAAAAGAGTCAGCCATTATTGCAACGAGCTTCTCTGTAGTATCTATCACATTCTGTATCGTAGTATTAGATACAGTGCATTTGTCACGCTATTTTATTCCATATTACTTAACGGTTGTACTTTGCGGTCTTGTGTTAGCGATCGTTATGCCGCGAATTTTTCCGCTTGCTAACAAAGAAGATACTTATATCGACGGTACACCAGTAGATTTATCACGTGAAGAGTTACCAGAAGGCTATAATTCTGTGTCTCATGGCTTAGAAAATGCTTTAGCCGTTGCGCACGCCAATCGTGACCCACGCCAATTTTTGAAAGATGGAACTAGAAATGTCTTGGATTTATGGGTTGGTGTAGCACCGATTGTTATGGCATTTGGTACGGTTGCTCTAATGCTTGCTGAATTCACTAATATTTTTGCATTTTTAGGAAAGCCGTTTGAACCTATTTTAACAGTACTTGGTTTACCAGAAGCAGCTGAAGCAGCACAAACGATGGTTGTTGGCTTTGCTGACATGTTCTTACCTTCAATTTTGGGAGCAGGAATTGAGGCTGACTCTACTCGATTTGTGATTGCTGTCGTTTCTGTGACACAACTTATTTATATGTCTGAAGTTGGCGGCCTTATTTTAGGTACAAAAATTCCACTGAAATTTTTAGATCTAGTTGTTATTTTCTTAATACGTACGATTATTTCACTACCAATCGCAGCATTAGTTGCACACATACTCTTTTAGACTAAAAAGGCAATTGTTGTTCGAATTTACTAACGTGAACAATTGCTTTTTTCTTTATCTAAATTGCGTCTTAAAAAGAATAAAGAGAACAGAATACAACTTGACACATAATTTCAGTGAGTTGGGAAAAACTACACTTAAAGTGATACTGAGGTGATAAAATGGACAGAATTTTTTCTCTCTGCTTAAGTTCCTATTTGTTATTTTCTCAACCAAGTGATGCCTATATAAATGATTCGCTCAGTCCTTATGAAGAAATTTATCCTGAAATAGGCTATAAAACGGTTGAAGCAGCTGCCTCTGATTTTGAACGGCACTTTCATCAAGGACTAAAGCTACCACTTCGAGTACCGCCTATTAGTTTTACACATCATTTTGGTCGGTTTAATAATCTTGATGGTGACATGAACGATTTTTTTGAAGTTACATTTATTAATAATCAACTTCCTGAGCATCATTATAAAATAACGGTTCGACCTATTCAGTTTAAGTACCCATCTAAAAAGGAAAGTATAGTAAAGACATTCGAATTGAAAAACGGAACGACTTCAATTTATATGGAGATATCAGGTTTCAATGTACTTGCTTTTGAAAGAGAATATTGGCAATATATGCTATGGATTGACAAGAGGGTTTCAAATAAGGTGACACCTGAAGTTTTAGTCGACATTGCCAATTCCATTGACTATACAACGCAAGAGGATGAACATGGATAATAAAAAATGCCAAGGCCATTAATGTGGGCTTGGCATCATTTTCTTTTTGAAAGTATTCCGAATAGCCTCTAGAATTATGCTGCATTGACAGAAGCATTTCGAATCGCCATTGTTATGATTGAGTAGAGTAATACACTAAAAACTAATAAACTACTTAAAAGAGTAAAGGTAGATATATTTGATAGTAGGTCAAATAAAGAAGAATACCACTTGAAAATGATTGTAACAATTGGAATTAAGACTAGTAACCCTATAAAACTGTAACCACCAATAGTTCCTAAGCGATAAAAGACAACATTCATCAAAAGGCCGGCTGTTAGGAAGAAAAGCAGTAAAACAGTATCCAATGCCATCGTTTGTAAAAATGATGGGGAATTATTAAAAAATAAAATAGGATGAATAATGAATATGTTGGAAACGAAAGTAATTATTTTTTGTGTACAACCAATTATGAAGGCACCTACTAAGCTCCAACAGATGAAAAAGAGCCCCACATTGAACATAAATTGCAAGCGACATAAACCAAGCCTTAAAAAATAAGACAAGGTTTTATTTAGTAACTTTGCTGCCATGACACTGGAAAAGATATAAACAGGTATAGAAATCATGATGGAAAAAGAATAAATATGCAGTTCAAAAAAAGTATCTATGAAAAGCGAAAATAGGACGATTGAAAATAAAATGCACCAAAAAGTTATAATTTGTTTTTTATAGCTTTGAAATAATACATACAAACTACCCTTTACTGTATTCATTTAATAGCCCTCGCTTTCTGCTGTTTACTTAAATACACCAACATATCTTGTAATGAAACACGTTCAAGCATAATATTCTGTCCTTCAATGGATTGACCATCAGTGAAGACAATTGCAGTTAGCTCCTGCATAAACGTATGCTTATAAATACTCTTTAGACCATTAATTGCCTGCTCAACATCAGAAGGACTACCTTTTACTGCAACAATATGCTCATGCCATTCCTCTGCTGTTTTCTGAAGCAGTAATTGTCCTTCGTGTAAAATAAGTATTTCTTCAAATAGCTTACTTGCCTCATCAATTAAATGTGTAGACAAAATAAAAAGTCTTGGATTTTCGGTTTGTTGTTCAATCAATAAATCATAAAAAGTATTTCGGCCAGCTACATCAAGTCCGATATAAGGTTCATCAAAAATCGTAATTCCTGCATGGCTCGCAAAGCCTGTGATAATGCCTAACGCAGACACCATTCCTTTTGATAAACTGCGAACCTTATCTTTTGGATTTAGAGCAAAAACTTCTAGTAGCTCCATTGCAAGATTCTTATCCCATTTAGGATAAAAGAAGCTATTCGCCTTTAACGTTTGTGCAATAGTCATTTCCTCTTGGAAATTTCCACTCTCTGCAACAAAACAAATATCACGTAGAGTTAAAGGTACATTGAAAACATTTTCTCCGTTGACAGAGATGTTCCCATTATTTGAAGCAATAAGCCCTGATAATAAGTTTAAGAATGTTGTTTTACCAGCGCCATTATGGCCCAAAAATCCAATAATTTTAGGTCCTTCAATTGTAAAAGTTATATTTTTTAAAGCTTCCTTATGTTGATATGATTTACTAACATTTTTCACTTCAATTTTCATAGGTTAACTCCTTTGAAACATATTTTGTAATTCTTCATCCGAAATACCTAATCTTATTGCTTCTTTTTTCAATGGCTCAATATGTTGCTTGAAAAAATTTTCCTTACGCTCCGCAATTAATATCTCACGAGCGTCAGTACTAACAAACATGCCGACTCCGCGTTTTTTATAAATTACGCCTTTGTCCACTAATTCGTTCACGCCCTTTCCAGCTGTTGCAGGATTAATTTGATATTCCTTTGCAAATTCATTTGTGGATGGAATGCGATCTTCGGGTTGTAGGTGTCCATCTAAAATTCCATCCTCTATTCGTTCGCGAATTTGTTGGAAAATGGGCTTTTCATTGTTTAAAGAGTGAATCACAATCCACCTCCTTGTGTTGATTGGTTAATTACTTATGTAACTAACTATATAACGTCAGGATATTTTTGTCAATTCCATATTATGAAAAAATTAGTTGACTGAATGCATTCTTTAAGTTAATATAACTAGCGAATAAGAAAGAGGTTCATAGCGCATACCCTCTATAAAAAACTATGGATGACGTCATCTACGCCATATCCCAAAAATGCGGATATGGCGATTTTTTTTTATTAGGATTCACGCATAATGGACTTCTCACAATTTGAGGAGGCATTTTTATGGCAGGAAGAAATGAAGAGCAAGGATTACAGGATTTAACACTCCTTGGCAACCAAAATACAAAATATTTATTTGAATACTCACCAGAGATACTTGAAGCGGTCGATAATTTGCATACGAAAAACGATTTTTTTGTGAAGTTTAATTGCCCGGAATTTACGAGTCTATGCCCAATGACAGGGCAGCCTGACTTTGCGACAATGTATATTTCTTTTATTCCAGATAAAAAGCTAGTAGAGAGTAAATCATTAAAGCTCTATTTATTTAGCTTCCGTAATCATGGGGACTTTCATGAGGATTGTGTTAACATCATCATGAATGATTTAATTAAACTGATCGAGCCACGTTATATTGAAGTATGGGGCAAGTTTACACCGCGTGGTGGCTTGTCCATTGATCCTTGGTGTAACTATGGTCGCCCGGGCACAAAATATGAAAAAATGGCGGAGCATCGTTTGATGAATCACGATATGTATCCGGAAAAGGTAGATAATCGCTGATGCTTTACTATTTAAATGGATTGTTTGTTGGCTTTTTAATTTTAGCTAATGTTTTAGCTGTTAAAGTGTTTAGTATAGGCGAATGGATGATGCTTCCGGCCGCGGCAATTTTAATCATTTTCACGTATCCGCTGATTGATGTAATTTGCGAGGTATATGGCAAGGAAGCGGGTAGTCGCACGGTCAGAACAGGGCTTATGGCACAAGTGTTTGCGGCATGCTTTATTGCTATTGCCATTGCACTACCACCTGCACAAGCCTTTGTTCATCAGCAGGAGTTTGAGACAATTCTCGGCGGCAGTATGCGTGTCATTATTGCAAGTCTTGTAGCCTATTCGGTCAGCGTTAATTTGGATGTAGTCATATTTAGTAAATTTAAAGAAAAGCATGGAAGCGGAAAGCTTTGGCTTCGAAACAATGCGTCTACGATGCTAAGCCAACTCATCGATACGGCATTATTTATTACGATAGCCTTTTATGGAATAATGCCAATTAAAGTGTTGTTGACATTATTTATAACACAGTATATGTTTAAATTTTTTGCGTCTATTGTAGCAACACCACTTGTTTATGGGTTAGTTTTCGTTGCGCGAAAATTTGATAAACGTAAAGGCTTTGAACCCTCTCATTACTGAGATGATTCAAAGTGATGAAAAACAAAATAGTCATAAATTAGAGCGACTTGCTAGAATATACATGCTATGTGAAGTGGTTGATTGGACGCCCCCCGGAAAGCGCCCTGTCGGAACGGAAATCAACCTCTCGTTTTGCCGAAGAACTATACTTTATTTCATTAACTCAATAATTTTTCTACAACGAGCCATCTCATTACTGAGATGGCTTTTTGATGTGTGCCTTGCCAATCAGATAAGCGCTATAAGGCAAAAACGAAATGATTTTTATAATGAATATACAGACAATCAAGCTCGATAGAAATAGCGTAAGGACTTGAAGAAAGGTTGAAGGTATTTGTGCTGTATATGGGACTAGATATTCTTGAACAAGCCAATGAATCAAAAATATCCCGAATGAATATTGACTTACTAAATTAATGATTTTTAGCTTCGGCACAATTTGACCAAATGCTAAAATGCATAAAGTAATTGAAATGATCAGCAACATCATATCTAATCGTTTAGATGTGATTTCGGTGGCTCCTAAATAATAATTTATAGCTAATATGGAAGCCGAAAGAATAACTAAAACAAGCGTTGCGAATTTGTACTTAATAATATTTGAGGCAACCCATTGATAATACGTACCAATTAAATAAGCAATTACAAAGTAAGGAAGCCAGCCGACGAATAGTAAACGAATTAGATTAGCGTTCTCTATAATAAAATCAACATTCAGATTTACGAGAGTCCTATATAAAATACCGAGTGTAAACAACATGGGGGTTAGCCACACACTTGATAGCTGATATTTTTTTATGATAAAGAACAGGATGTATAACTGAAAGATTGTCACGACAAACCACCCTGAAAAATCTCCTAAGATAATATGACGATACAGCGCATCCCAAAAGCTTTCATCATAATGAAGTGTTGCGTTTGCCGCATACAAAATACCTGCTACTACAAATGGAATATAAACAAATTGAAGTCGACGCCATAAAAATTTAGGAGGCAGCTCAGCTTGATAGCGTTTTGCTAAAATTATAATAGACAATAAAATAAAAGTTGGCGTCGCGAAACATAAAAGTAATCTAAAAAATTGATAGTACGGATTTTCAATGTAACCATTCATAGTCTCCGTATTCGTTGTAGCGTGTAATAACACAATCGATAAGCAGGCAATCGCCCTCAAAACATTCCACTCATACACCATTTCAATCACCCACATTTACGCAAGATTGAAGGCATCCATCAACAAGATGCACCCTAACTATTTATATGAGTAAAGCATTCTTAGTAAAACACATTGATATATAGATTTAAAAATTATTAATAACTCGATGGGAGAGATGTCACATAAATCTTCTGCGGAAGTTGATGGTACTCTCATAACGCGAATATAAGAATCCCTCATATTCCACGTTTATAGCTCCATTTTTGCATATGTGCCATGTTACGGCGGAGCATATACTGTGGATGAGAAGGGGGGAGGTGAGTATTTATGAAAATTAACTGGATGATCCGTTTTCAGCATAAACCATTTTTATTTGCGCTATTTTCGTTGATTTTGTTACTGGCACAGCAAGTAGCAACTATTTTTGGCTATGATTTAACGAGTGCAATGAGTGAGCAGGCAACGCAGATCTTAAATACCGTATTATCAATTTTCGTTTTAATAGGGGTTGTAGTAGATCCAACTACACGGGGAACCAGTGATAGTCAACGTGCTTTAATGTATCGAAGACCTAGATAAATATTAGGGTAAAAATAAATTAAAAGTGTAATTTTACAACAAGGATAAATATGTTATACTGTTAAAAAATTGATAAAGTGGGGAGGATGATTGAATGTCGCTTGAAATGGAGCGGAGGGTTGCCAAGCTCGAACAGGATATGATGGATTTACGCAAGGAATTAGAGGGCTTAAAGCGTCAGGAATCTGTTGAAAAAACAAGTACATTGAGCCCTAGAAAATCCATTATTGAACAATCTACGCCAAAACCAGCACAAAACCTAAAGCCAAATTCAAACTTGAAACCAAAGCCAAAAACAATGCCAGCTCCAGAAAAAAAGATGGAGCCACAGCGAACGTTGGAAGAGCGTATTATGTGGGCACTTCCAAAATTATTTATGGTAATTTTAGTGATGGGGGTGCTTTGGGGTCTTAAGCTCGTGAGTGATTATGGCTATTTATCGAATGAGGTTAAAATCATCCTCGCCTACGCATTATCGATTGCCTTAGCTGCAATAGCTTATGTGTTGGAGCATAAAAAAATAGGATCATCAGCCATCACAATTTCTTTATACGGTGGGGCATTTATTGTTGGAATATTAACAACAGCTGCTAGTGCGATATTGTATGAAATTATAGGTTTAACGATGGCACTTGTTATTGCCGTTGTTTATATCGGCTACGGTATTGCTATTAGCTATTTAAAGAAAAACGAAGTACTAACAATATTTGTGGCGTTTACCTCATTATTACTACCTTATTTACTAGAATATATGGATTTTAGTCCTATAATTATTTTAATCTATGTGGTTGTCCTATTTACGATGCTGCAATTTGTCATTCATCAACACAAGCAGAAATTGGCTCTCTATACAGCAACCTTTTTCTCAGAGCTAGCTGTCAGCATTATAGCGTTTATGAACCATGACAATCGAGTTGTTTTTGCAATAGGTTTCCTAGTTGTTCTAACTATTTTTTACACGAGTTGGTGCCGTTTATATAATGCAGAGTCTAAACTGAAATATATTCATGTCGGACTCCAATTTAGCCTAGGAGCCTTTAATTTATTGCTCTTGAACTTTATTATTAGACCAATTGACTATAGCGAAGCACTATTACTCATAGTAGTCAGCTTGTTTGCAGCTTTAGCGGGTTATGGCTATAAGCAAAAATGGCAGGAGGCATTTGATAGTGCCGTAACACTCGCATTTATTACACTATGTAATACGCTACTAATTATGAATTTACCAGGGAATGTAGAGCATTTGCTCATCCCATTCATCACCTTTGCAGGCGTTATGATGAGTTTGCGATTACGAGCAAGTATGATGAAGGTTGTCGGCTCATTTGCATTTACAATTACACTCGCTTTAAGCTTTATTATTCATGAGCCGACACCATTCTTCAGCATAGATCACGTTAGCTTGATCATGCCGGGAATATATCTCCTAATTATTTATGTATATGCGAGACGTCCAAAAGAGACACTGACATCCTTTGAAAAGTTTATGAAGGAAATGTTTATGCTTGATATTGTAGCAGTTATTACGGCTGGTTATTTCTTAGCCTATATCGGAAAGCTGGATGGAATTTACTTTGCAGGTGCTGGTAATATCCCACACCTAACGTATATGATCCTCGCTTTACTTTTCACGGGATCACTTTTAGTACCAACAAAATACAAAGGGCGTGCATTAACGCCAGTCCTTAGTGTATTTTTCGTTTTCTTCACAGTAATGCTTGAAATTATTCCGTACAATATGCAGGGTGTCGAGTGGCTAAATATAGTAACAAGAATCGTGTATATTGCTGTGATCGTAGCAATTATGATTGATTTACTGATGAAGGGGCGCATTTATCAAATCTATCAAGAGCAAATAGAGAAACTTCTGGACCCGATTGTAAGTGCAGGCGTTGTCCTTACAATGATATCTGTTTGGGGACTCATATCCCAGCTTACCTACAACAGTTTGCTTGATTGGAAGCTAAGTATTGCCTTCTCAACGATTACATTATTCCTAACAGCGAGTATTGCACTATGGCTTAGCACCTTGCGCAACTTACGAACATTACGTATAACAGGTTTTATCATCTTAGTTATTGCGTTTATTAAGCTTATATTCTTTGATTTGTCAGCGCTAGACTTATTAATACGAGCTGTCCTGTTTATCACGATTGGTGGGATTGGGTTGCTGTTGTCGGGTAGGTTGTTGCGGAAATAAAAAAAGGGTTATTTAGAGTATCATTATAAATACGTTACTCTAAATAACTTTTTATTGTTTAATAGCATTTGTATACATTCAATTTCGATTGAGGTAAATGGGTGTATAAATTTACATAGAATAATAGAAATTAATAAGAATATTCATAGTTAGTAGTATAATCGACAGAACCAGGAGTAACAGTAGAGCCGCCAATCATACACGCTTTTTCGAATGCAGCACTATCTGTAATAACCTTAGGATTATTAGATTTTTTTGCGTAAATATTACTAGTATTTCCAGAGTTGTTATTTATATTACCGATTATTAATTCACCGTTGACACAAATAGTAGCATTTCTATTAAGATCTGCAGCTTCAATTTGTGCATTATAATTAATATAAATTGTTGAATTTTCCATCCCATTTATATTTCCTATTGATGTAACCCAGTTACCCCCGTCAATGTACATAGTGGATTTGGTTAATTTAATATTTCCCATTGAAGCATTTCCGGCCACTTCAATAGTTGATCCAACTAAGCCGCTACCGTTAAAATTACCAACGAAAAGTGCGCCATTAACATGTAATTTTAATTGATTCATTGTATTTAAATTACCGCTCGTCATACTTCCAAGTATATAGATTGTCGAATTGTTAATATCACTATTCAAATTACCAGTCGTAAGTGCCCCACTTACACGATATATAGAATTTTTAAATACTAAGTTATCATTCTGGCTATAGGTAATACTTCCTTTGATTTGACAAGACATGTTGGATAAATCATCTTTTTTTTGATTTGGACAGATTTTTAAATTATCTCCTGGATCAGCAATAGTATTGTCTTTAAGAATAGCTGTGCCTTCACTTCCGCCGCCAGTCCCCTGGCCAATTATATTGGCAAAATCGACTTCAATCGTTCCTTTGATATTTGCTTGTTTTAATTCATCATAGCCTGTACTTGTAAAAGCAATAATCAGTTTATCGCCAACATCTGAAAAAAAATTTGGTCCGCTAGTAGGGTTAATATCGAAAGAGTTTTTGTTGTTTTGATGTATTATAACTTTGGTATTTAAATTTTCTACAATCTCTTGTAAGTTATTTTGCATAGCGGTCATTGCTAAACCCTTATAGTGGTCATCGTCTTCTATTATATTTTTTTTAATATCTTCTTCTCGTTGAGTTAATACTTTTTGAATAATTTGAGTTTGCTTAGTTATTATTTCATTCGTCATAGCATGCTGAAAATAACTTACGCCCATTTCAGCGATAGATTGGGCCTGAATTGTACCTTCAACAGCGTCATTTTGCTTTGTTGTATTAGATGAAATTCCTATAAATGATAAAAAAATTACAGAGAATAGTATAGAAATGATTATTACAAAGGCTAATATATAGCCGTCGTTATTATTTACGACACTTTTCTTCATTTATGCTCCTCCTTTAAACGACTTAATAAAGTGTTGATTTTGACTTTATTATTGGGATTATCCTTTTCTTCGATTATTAACTCGATTTCAACATTAGTCGTTTTGGGATTTACAGGATTTGTGAAACTATTTGGTAATTTAATACACATTTGACTGTTTTCAAATACTTCAGTTTTAGCAACATTTTGAGCAGTATATTGAATTGAAAAGCTACAACTATTGGATGTGACAGTATATTCAGTGGAACGTTTATGAATGGAGTTTAAGCTTGATATAATCACATTTGCTTCCTGCTGCATTTGATTTTTGGAGACGGCTTTCTTTGAATAATTAGTGCCTTGAAAAAATATACTCCACACTAAAATAGAAACTAAACTGAAGATAATCAATGTTGCTAACACTTCTACTAAAGTAAGACCGCGTTCGTTTTTTGTTGTCATTTTTCTCACCCTTAATAAAAGATGTAACCATAGATTTCCGTTACTAAAATATTGTTATTTTTATAAATGAAGACACCAATTTGATTAGCTTTTGTGGGTAGTGAATTTAAATCGGGCGTTCTCGATACTATGATTTTAGTATGATATTTTGATGTCATGGACTTAGTAGTAGCAGTGGAAATTGTAATTGTATCACTATCATATGTAAGCGTGTCACCAGATTCGATAAATGAGAACGTAGCATCTGGATTAGCCAATAAAGAATTAAAGTCACCTTGTAATGTTGATTGCCAATAAGATAGCTCTTTTGATGCTAAGTTTACAGCCACTTGTTTATCTTCATTTTGGTTGTTTTTTTTGCCCATTTGCGGAAGGAAATTAACTATAGAAATCAGTATTATTGCTAGTATTACGATAGAAGCAACAACTTCTACTAATGAAATACCACGTTCATTTAATACTTTTTTGGGGGTCATTTCATCAACACCTTCTGTCAGTAAGAATTGTGTACTTTCTTTGTAAAGTAAGTTTGTAAAAATTATTTCAAGGAGTGATGGGATAATCCAAACTGTTATTATCATCAGTTGAATTTAAAAATCCTATATATGTAAAGCATTCGAACGGGTCACATCTCGGCATGAGCTTTATGTACCAACTCTGTTCTTGTGAGGTCCAAATGCATAACGGGGTTGTCTTCTGCCAAAATCTCCATTTCAAATTATGTAGTTCATTCAACAACTTACATACAAACCTCTTTTTTTTCACTTTATACTAGATTCCACCTAAAAAATTCCTGTAAAAATAAGTTAAATAGGTATTGGTGACTCAATTATATAAGTTAAAAGACATACTGGCAACACATAAATATGATTGATATGACATGCTATTTGTTTTTGTATGTTCTAAAAAACGACAAATATTAGGGAAAAAGTCGTATTCAAATACATATTTTTTATAGTATGATAAGGGCATGAATATAAAGTTGTGTTTTACATAAGGAAATAGGTATTGGTTTTTTACATATATTTAGTAAAGGTTGTGAGTCTATGAGATTACCTCTGAAGGTAGGTTCTGTTTTAATTGCACTAGTCCTTCTTTTGGTTATTTGGATCCCCAACCTCATAATAGATAATGCATTAGCCAAAGGTGGTGGCTCTACAATTGGTGGTATATCTGTTAAGGGATTAGGGGATGAGGACATTGAAGCGGCAATACTGGAGGCAATTAATACTTGGAGGGAAACGCCGATTTCTGTAAAAGGTGCAGGTGTGAACGCTACGATCGATCCAGCATTATTTACTTTCGAGGTAGCAAGTTCTTTGGCTGAATATCATAACCTAACGGACAAGTCTTGGTATGCTTTTTGGCAGAGTAAAAAAACAGTCCATCTTCGACTACATGTGTCAGCAGATGATAGGGTAAAGGCTCAGCTTGAAGGGACAGGTGTATGGGAAGTCGATCCAACATTAAGTGAGATCATTTCAAATGCTTCATATTTAAAAAATCATGAAATTGTAGCAAAGGTTGCTGATACTTCCACAATGGAAGCAGAACGTTTAGCTTTATCGATTGAAGAAATTCCTACGAATGCTACCAATGTTTTAGAACTAGCGAATTCTTTGAATGATTTCATTATCGCGCCAAATGAGCCCTTTTCATTATTAACGGCTTTAGGAGAACAGTCTGAAAACATAAATAGTGAGTCGTTAAATTTTGTCGCTTCAAATATTTATCATACTGCACTTCAAACAGAATATGAGATTTTAGAGCGTCATGCTCAAAATACAGTGCCAGTTTACTTACAACAAGGTTTGGATGCGAAGGTGAATCGTGCGTTAGATAAGGATTTGCAATTTGTAAACCATTCAGATCAACCGAATAAGTTAAAACTGACTGTAGAGGGTGATTCTTTAAAAGTGGAATTACTAGCTCAAAAGAAAGAAAAAGAAATCTCTGTTCGTGTTAGTAAAGATAAAATCATACAACCTCGAGTCATTACTCGTTATTCTAAAGATTTATCAATAGGCAGGGAAGAAGTTCTTCAAAAAGGTCAAGAGGGCGTACGGGTCGAAGTTTATCGCTCGGTTTTAGAAAATGGTAACACTAAGGAGGAACTTGTTAGCCGTGACTATTATCCACCAGTTAATAAAATTATTGTGAAATCTTCAAGGCAGCCTGTTGTTCCTGAAAATAGTAGTGGAACAGGTAAGGCAACTTCCAATGATCCAGACTTACAAATGGATTTAGATGGAGATGGATTACCGGATACACAATCTAAAAATAAAAAATCCGGCAATAACGCAAAATCAAATAAAGATACATCTACAAATACAAATACTTCAAACGACCCGAATGACCCTGAAATTGTGTACGGCTATTATGATAAAGGTGGGAATTTTATACAAACAAGCCCGTAAAGAGAGGAGCATAAGCGAATGGCCATAAAAACTGGGCGAAAGCGCTTAGGTGATTTACTTGTAGAATCTGGTGTTATTACAAATGTGCAATTAGAATTTGCCCTTACAAACAAAACAAAAGATGAGAAATTAGGCGATTTTCTCATAAAGGAAAATATTCTAACCGAGCAACAATTAATCGAAGTACTAGAGTTTCAACTAGGAATCCCACACATTCATTTGAATCAATATTCAATAAGCCCGGATTTACTTCAACTTGTTCCGGCCGAACTCGCTAAACGAACAAATATTATTCCGATTCGTCGTGAAAAAAATAAACTGTTCATCGCGATGGCTGACCCGATGGATTATTTTGCAATTGAAGAAGTACGTATGGCGACGGGCTGCCAAATCGAAACAAGTATTGCAGCTAAGGATGATTTATATCGTACGCTAACGAAATACTATGATTTACAAGAGTCTATGGATGCTGCATTGCTCGATATAGGTGCGACAGTTGCTGAAACACAAGAGGAAATTGAACGAGAGGATTCTCCAATTGTTCGCCTAGTTAATCAGATAATTGCTAACGGGGTTGCCCAACGTTCGAGTGATATCCACTTTGACCCGCAGGAGACAGATTTAAGGGTTCGTTATCGAGTGGATGGTGTTTTGAGAACGGAGCGCTCGTTACCGAAACATATGCAAAATATAGTATTAGCACGTATAAAAATTATGGGGAACTTAAATATAACGGAAAATCGAGTTCCTCAAGATGGGCGTATTAAAACGAATGTTAATTTCAAGCCAGTAGATATTCGACTTTCGACACTTCCAACTGTTTATGGAGAAAAAGTGGTGATGCGGATTTTGGACTTAAGTAATGTAGCCAATTCCATTGACAAGCTTGGCTTTACAGAGCAAAACGAAGTCCTTTTCCGAAACATGATTGCCAATCCTAATGGTATTTTGCTGATTACGGGACCTACAGGATCAGGTAAATCATCTACATTATATGCTGCCTTAAGTAACTTGAATGAAGAAAATGTCAACATAATTACAGTTGAAGATCCAGTAGAATATCAGCTTGATGGTATCAACCAAATTCAAGTGAAAGAAGAAGTAGGCTTAACATTTGCAACTGGATTGCGTTCGATTTTGCGTCAAGATCCAGATATTGTAATGATTGGTGAAATTAGGGATTTGGAAACTGCGCAAATAGCGGTACGAGCTTCATTAACAGGGCATTTAGTTTTAAGTACTTTACATACAAATAGCGCAGTTGAGTCGATTTCTCGACTAAAGGATATGGGAATAGAACCGTTTTTATTATCCTCCTCATTAGTCGGAATTATGGCACAGCGCTTAGTACGACGAATTTGTCGAGATTGTGGAGAAAATTATACTTTTACCAACCACGAATTGGAAATAATGCGTGATAACGGTATTGAAGGTGTTACACACGGTAGACGCGGAAGAGGCTGCCCTTCGTGTAATCAAACAGGGTATCGTGGACGGATGGCTATTCATGAAATTTTACCAATCGACCGCAATATTAAAGAAATGATTTTAAGTCGAAGTAGCGATAGTGTGATCCGCAATTATATGAAACAAGAAGGCTATTACACATTACTGGTAGATGGGTTGTTAAAAGTAGTAGAAGGACAAACAACTACTTCAGAAGTATTGCGTGTAGCAAACGTAGATTAGGATGTGAATCGTTCATGACAACATTTAGAAATATTGATGAGCTATTAACACGTGCATTTGAAGAAAAGGCATCTGACCTTCATTTAACAAAGGGTATTCCGCCTGTTTATCGTATCCATGGACAACTAGAATATTATGGGAATGAACTACTAACTTCCGAAGAATTACAGACAATAGTTAAAACTATTTTGCCTGAGCATAAATTACAAGAATTTCATGATAAAGGGGAAACTGATTTCAACTATTCATTGCCAGGGAAATGTCGTTTTCGTGTAAATGCGTATCATCAACGCAATGAAGTGACAATAGCTGCCCGTTTGATTGAAGCAAAAATTCCTTCCATTGAATCGTTAAATATGCCACAGGTCCTGTATCAATTAGCAGAAAAACCACAGGGACTTATTTTAGTGACTGGTCCAACAGGTTCTGGTAAATCTACAACACTTGCTGCAATGATTGATCATATTAATGAAACAAAATCCAAGCATATTATAACGCTTGAGGACCCGATTGAATATTTACACGCACACAAAAAATCCATTATCAATCAACGTGAAGTAGGGGTTGATACCCATAGCTTTGCCAATGGCTTGCGTGCAGCATTACGTCAAGATCCTGACATTATTTTAGTAGGGGAGATGCGTGATTACGAAACGATTTCAACAGCTATCACTGCTGCAGAAACAGGTCACTTAGTAATGGCGACATTGCATACAAGTAGTGCTCCGACAACGATTGATCGTATAATAGACGTTTTTCCACCGCATCAGCAGGGGCAAATTCGTGTGCAACTTGCAAATGTTTTAGTGGGCATTGTTTCACAGCGTTTATTTGTACGTAAGGATGCCAAGGGACGTATTGCTGCAACCGAAATATTGGTACAAGCACCATCTGTTTCAAATTTAATTCGAAATGAAAAAGTTCACCAAATTCCAACTGTTATGCAGACTAGTAAAGCTTTAGGCATGCATACTTTGGAAACTTCTATGCAGCGCTTAATCACCATGGGGAAAATTTCTTTGGAAGACGCAAGGCCATATATGAATGCGGGGGATTATAGTTGACCGTTTTTCGATATAGTGGACGCACAAAAACTGGTGCACAAAAAAAAGGGATTATTGACGCCGCCAACAAAAAGGTAGCACTTGAAAAATTACGAGTGCAGGGTATTAATGCTCGTGAGCTGGAAGAGTCTAATAGCATTTTACACAGAGACTTAAATATTGGCGGTAAAGTAAAGCACCAGGATTTCGTTATTTATTGTCGCCAATATGCAACACTAATCCGTGCTGGAGTTTCAATTGTAGAGGCAACACATATTTTAAGTGCGCAAACGAAAAGTAAAGCATTGAAAAAAGCCTTAGAACAAGTGGAAGAAGATATACGTGGGGGTACAGCATTTTCAGATGCAGCGGCCAAACATCCAAAGGTTTTTCCAGTAATGTTTATTAATATGATGCGCTCAGGTGAGGCAACAGGGAATATCGATGAGACTTTAGAGCGTTTAGCAGGGACACTGGAAAAACAATTCAAAATTAAGAAGAAAGTACAATCGGCATTGGCATATCCTGCTATTTTATCTGTGCTGACAATCGCTGTAGGTATGTTTCTAATGATATTTATTGTTCCTACGTTTATGGCTACTTTTAAAGAAATGGACATGGAAATGCCGATCTTAACTGTCGTTGTTGTCAGTATTTCGGATTGGTTGATAGCATACTGGTATTTTGCAATTGGAATTCTCTTATTATCGATTCTTCTATTTAGATTTTTCTATAAAAATAATAGGCAATTTCATTACAATGTAAATTATGCATTATTGAGAATCCCTGTATTTGGTATTTTGATGCAAAAAAATGTAATTGCTCGTATGACTAGAACCTTATCTTCTTTGTTCAGTAGTTCAGTGCCAATTCTACAGGCACTTACAATTGTCGAAAAGGTTGTAAGAAATCCAGTGGTAGGAAAAGTTGTACTGGAGGCAAGAGATAACTTAGAAAAAGGCGGTACCTTATCTGAGCCATTAGAAAAAAGTTGGCTATTCCCTCCTTTAGTAACTCAAATGACATCTATCGGGGAAAAAACAGGTTCTCTTGATTATATGCTCGAGAAGATAGCTGATTTCTATGAGGATGAGGTAGATCGTTCCGTTGATACATTAAAATCGCTCATTGAACCATTGATGATACTAGTTTTAGCTGCCGTTGTAGGTGTGATTGTCGCAGCAATTTTCCTACCAATGTTCGCATTATACGAAAATATGTAAGCGTACTAACTTTAAAGGGGGTGGTGTAGAGAAAAGTTGTTGTAGCAATGGGGGTACTTTGTGTTTTCGGACTAATCATAACAATTTTTAAGGAGGAACACTTATGTTCAAAAAAATTATGAACAAAAAACTATTAAAAAATCAAAAAGGATTAACGCTAATCGAGCTATTAGCAGTAATCGTTATCCTAGCGATTGTCGCGGCGATTGCTATCCCAGCGATTGGGAACATTATTAATAACTCAAAATTCAATGGAGTAAAGGCGGATGGTATTAATGTATTAAATGCTGCTAATCTTTACTATACAGATAATCCTGATGCGACAGATGGTGTGACAGTTGATAAATTAAAAGAAGACAAATATCTTGATACAGCTGGGAAAATCCCTGGAGGTGCTACAGTTACTAAAGAGGTTCCTCGAAAGTTATACGGTCAAGTGGAGAAAGCTGTAAAATCTTTCACTGTCACATTCAATAACGTTACTATAGATGATATAAATAAAGACGAGAAAAAGGGAAGTGCGATTGATGCAGCTTATTCTATAGATACAAAATCAAAATAACCCTCCCAACCTACTCAGAGGCGTAGTTTAATCTGCGCTTCTGGTTGGGAAATGGATGGTTAATTATTAAACCTTAAGTTCAAAAGGAGGCATCTTTTCACATGTTTACAAAAAAGAAAAAATCGCATGTGTCGATTGAAATAAAGGATTATATTTTGCGTGCGATTGTGGCAAAAGGTGCTGATCCGTCGCAATGGAAAGGCTTTGAAATGCCATTAGCACAGGGAATTGTTGAAGGCTCTGTTATTCATGATGAAATGGTCTTGTTTGATTTAATGAAAAATAATGTTGCAAAATGGGCTGGCAAAAAGCATAATGCGCGTATTTTTGTACCGGATACTTCAGTTTTGTTAAAGAGCTTTGAGCATCCTGATGATATAGAGTTAAATGAATTAAAAGGTTATGTGGAGATGGAGCTTGGTCATTCCATTCATCTTCCATTTCAAGATCCTCTTATTGATGTATATGACCCAAATCCTGATGATGGACAGGCAATGTTATTTGCAGCACCTTCAGAAGAAGTTACTAAAATGATTGGACTTTTACTCGATGCTACATTAGAACCACAAGTAGCAGATATTCGAGCATTGTGCAATATTCGTCTGTTAGAGTATTTACAGTTAATAAAGGATGATCGAACTTATTTAATAGCGGATTGGTCAATCAATGAATTGTCGATTAGTATTTTTTCATCTGGTCAACTGGAGTTTTTACGATACCAATCATTTGATACAGATCTATCGAAATGGAAGCCTGAAGAGATAGAAGAGCATCGTTTTTCTTATCAATTAGAAGTCGAAGATGATTATCGTATTATTCTTACCGATCAAATGCTTGAAATCGATCGTATCATGAATTTTTTTAAGTTTTCCTTACATAAAGGTGAGAAAAGTGTAGATGAGATTATCATTTTAGGAGATAATCCACTACTTCCTACCATAGAAGAGTTTTTAGAAAATAATTTTATGACACCAATTATTATGTTAAATGATTCAATCATTCAAAAATCATTCCCTCAATTTTCAGAGAAATTTGCAAGCTTAATTGGACTTGCATTAAAGGGGGATAACTGATGGTACCAGAAATTAACCTCTTGCCGCATTTGGAAAAGAAGCATTCAACACCTACTTTAATATATGTAGTATTTATTATTCTTATTGGTATGATAGTAGGATATATGATTTTCTTGTTTTTCCAAGCAAAAATTGATCTTACAAAATTAAGTGCACAGGAAGTGGAGCTTTCATCGCAACGTGAACAGCTTCAAATTGAGTTAGTTGGAAAGCGAAATGTGAACCAAGGCTCATTGGAACAATCTGTACAATTTGTGGAAAATGTATCGTATCCTGTGACACTCTTAATGGATGAAACACAAGTATTATTACCAGAGCAAACGTATTTCAGGAAATATGTATTTGATGAAAAAAATGTTGAAATTACGGCTGATTTTGAAACGATGTCAGCTATATCAGCCTATTTAGAAAAGCTAACTGCAAGCCTCTATTTCAATGATATACAGGTTGATACTATTTCTAATTTTGATGTTTCTATTGGAAACCAAGAGGAAGAAAGTGCTAAGAACAAGTTTAAGGAAATACCACGTTATTCAGCAACTATTACATTAGGAATTGATTTTAAATTTCTTGCTGGAGGTAGAGAATCATGACAAGTAGTAAAAATTCAACGATTCTTATCTTAACAGCTCTAATTGCAGCAATTTTATTTGCGCTATATTACTATATATTAACACCTAAATTAGAAGAAGTAGATACGAAAGAAAGCACAATTAACGCTCTTCAACAAGAAATTTCTACTACTCAGCAGCAGATTGCTTTAATTGAAAAGAATAGCAAATCAAATAGTACAAGTAATTTAACATTGCGTAAAAAAGTACCTCAAACTCGAGCTATTGATGAAGTAATTCGAAATATTGAAGAGATTGAAGCGGTGACGGGAACACGGGTAGAAGCTATGAACTTTAATAATTATGATTCACTCGTAATAGATTCTACTATTACAGATCCGAACTCGACAAATTCTGATGAACAAGTTGAGACACAGCAATCTGCAACTGAAGCGGATCAACAAGCGGTTACGAAGAATGATGAAACACCTGCAGTGAAAGATAAATTACCAACTGCTACTTTCACCAAAGATTCCTTACCAAAAGAATTAAAACTAGTAACATTTAATATAGATGTTGTCGCGCTGGACAATAAAGCAATGGTTGAATTTATAAAAGAGATTGAAAAAATTGATCGTGTGATGAAAATTGATGCTATCGATTTCACATTAACAGGTGAAGAAGCGAAATTCCAAGAGGATGCAGATACAACTTTAAAAGCTACCATACAAGTAACGACGTTCTATTATGAAGGACAACAATAATCTAGATGGCGCGCATACTTCAAATGTATGGGCGTCTATTAGTATAGGAGGACATAAAAATGGAAATTGCTTATACAATTACAGTTTTAATAGTTGGGCTCGTTCTAGGCTCATTTTTTAATGTAGTTGGCTTACGTGTACCTTTGAAAGAGTCCATTGTGCGTCCACCCTCGCATTGCACTTCTTGTAAGAGACAGTTGACAGCACCTGATTTGGTGCCTGTTTTGTCTTATGTATTTTTAGGTGGAAAATGCCGTAGCTGTGGACAAAAAATTTCTTGGATTTACCCATTGATGGAACTTATAACAGGTGTATTATTTGCCTTTGCTTATTGGAAATTAGGCTTTAGTGCAGAATTTTTTGTAGCGCTATTATTAATTTCATTATTAGTGATTATTGTTGTATCGGATTTTGCGTATATGCTTATTCCCGATAAGGTGCTATTATTCTTTTTACCACTGCTAGTTTTTGGACGCGTGATATCTCCTTTGTCTCCGTGGTGGGACAGTATAGTGGGTGCTGTCGTAGGCTTTGGCATATTATATTGTATAGCTGTTCTATCAAGGGGTGGAATGGGTGGAGGCGATATTAAATTATTCTTTTTACTTGGTCTCGTACTCGGCACAATTCATGCAATTCTGACGCTATTTGTAGCAGCAGTGATTGGCATGATTGTTGGGATAGTTGTGTTAAATGTACGCGGGCAGGGAAGAAAAACGCCTATACCATTCGGACCGTCTATTGCTCTAGCAGCTATTATTATCTATTTCTATGGGGATGCGTTGATGGATTGGTATCTCGGGTTTTGGTAATTAATCAGTGGAGGGATAAGATGAAACCAATTATCGGTATAACGGCTTTTGCGGAGGATGATTTGTCCTCAAGATTAAATGCTGCTTATAGCAAAAGTATAATTGAAGCTGGTGGTGTTCCAATTATAATTCCGCTTGGAGTGGAAAAGGATGTTGCGCAAATTTTATCGCTGACGGACGGATTATTACTATCGGGTGGCTATGATGTACATCCATTCCTCTTTGATGCAGAACCTACACCAAAATTAGGGAAGGTTCATCCTGAAAGAGATACAGTAGAGCTTGCATTAATTAACGCGGCTTATATTCGGAAAATGCCGATTCTCGGAATTTGTCGAGGGCTTCAAATACTAAATGTTGCGTTTGGAGGCACAGTCTATCAGGATATTGAAAGCGAGTACCATAGTCGAAAATTAATAAAGCATATGCAACAAGCGGCACGAGGCGTTGCTACACATCATGTTAATCTAACACCTGATACATTATTAAAAACGATTATTGAGGAAGAAAAAATTGCTGTGAATTCATTTCACCATCAGGCAATAAACGTAGTAGCAGAAAAATTGGAAGTGGTAGCAAAATCAAGTGATGGTATCGTTGAAGCGGTAGTACACGAAGATTTACCATTTTGTCTAGCAGTACAGTGGCATCCTGAGGAGCTAGCTAATGCAGGAGATGAAGTATCAAAGAAACTATTTACTGCATTTGTAAAGACAAGTTTGAAATTTAAGGTAGAGGCATAAAGCTTTATTAGCATAGATTTTTAATCAAGGGCAAGTGCTAAGTGTAAGAATCCATTTTAAAGTGGATTCTTTTTTAGGTGTGCCGGGCATGTCCGTCAACTAGGTGATGAAAGTTCACTGTGGGCGTTGGGATATGCGAACCACTAGCCAAGTGCAAGGGTGTCCGTGGCGACGCGGAATCTGAAGGAAGCAGGCGGCAAAACCTTGGTCCGAGGTACA